>JBFLZD010000030.1 GCA_040756435.1 Spirochaetota bacterium
TTTTACACCATACATAGCATTATATTTATTTTTGCAATAAAGTTTTTTAATAAAATTAATATTCTTTAATACGTATTGTGCAATCCGATTTTTCATAAATTTATCAATATAAAAAATAAGGTTATTTGTTTAACATCCACATCAATATAATCTCAAATAAGTTCCTATGTATTTTATTTGATAAATAAAAAATTTATTTCAAATACTATTGACAGAATTCACCATACTATCATAGTATTTACAATGACATTATATTACGAAATTATTGATTAATGCCTATGCGAGACAAAGCTTTTTACAGAAATAAATTGTATACACTATTACATCAGGATCACTCCTTTGATTGTGAAACATTAATTGAATATGGCTATGATGCAATTGAAAAAGGAAATTTCAGAAAAGCATTCAGGCTTTTTGCCTTAGGATACCGTTTAATCGGCAATCACCCTGAAATACTCAATGGGTTGGGCCTGACACTTTGCGAAATGGGAAAATTAAAGTTTTCTAAAAATTTTCTGCTGTTTGCATTAAAAAAATTTCCAGACAATGTTTTTATTTTATCAAATTTAGCAACTGTTTATTTTGAAGAATATGATTATGATAAGGCTATATACTTTTATACACGGGCAATCAATGTAGACCCATTCTTTACTGAAGCACATATAAATCTTATCAATGTATATTTTGAACGCGGTGATATTTTCATGGCATACATAGCATGTCTAGATCTTCTTAAGAAAGATCCGAATAATTATGAAGTTCAGGAATTGTGTAACGATATTATACTGAATATGGGATTATCATTAGTATAATGTTAGCGTGATGGTAATTCATCACTGATATCTATTTTCCATTTCCCATCTTCTTTTACCAATGTATGGACAACTTCAAGACCAATTGCATTTTGCTTTTTATGTTTTATACACTGCAAGGTTACGATTGCTTTATTATCTGTTTTTTCAAGCTTAACAACATCCCACGCTGCATCTGCATCATGGTGAACCCATATAAATGGGTACACACTTCCATAAATTTTTTTCATGTTTTCAATGCGCCTTTGTGATGCACTGTTTAAAAAATTAAATAATTGTTTTTCATCAGTAGTTGTGAGATAGCGTATTGCAATCATTGCTGCATCATCAACCGGTTCCTTTGTACATGAAGTAAACCAGGAAACAATTACTAGTAATAGTATTCCTGATAGAAAGCCAGTATATTTAATTAATTTCTGCATGTGTTTGTATAAATACCTTTAATTACTTTTCATCATTGTGCTCAATCGCAAAGACTTGCGATAGAAATGATTATTAATTCACAGTAGATACACTGCGTTGAACTATCGCCCCTATATTATTCCCATGATTTGCGATACGACAGTCGTTCTTTCAGTGTATAAAAGTCACTCCCCTTGGGCACGTCACGAAGGCGCGTTTTCAGAGTTTCTGGATCTATAAGCTCACTGAATGGAACAGCTTTAAGATCAAAATTGTCAGTAACCGAAACCATTACGCCAAACATATTTTCACTATAAAATTTATACGCACCATATCCCAACATGGCTCCCAGTACCACATCAAAGCTTATTGGAGGAGCAGAACGTGTTTCATAACCAATCTGTTTGGCCACGATCTTTACTTCCATACCTGTCTTTTCTTGATAGCGCTTTTTCACATGCTCAGCCAGTATTTCGCCAATTTTTGCTTCACGGTATAATATATTACCATGTTTGTCAGTGTGTTTTGGCTTGTATTCATCGGGCAACTTATCCACAATTCCTTCTGAAACTGCAATGACACCGTAAGGGCGGCGGTTGTTTTCACGTGCCAGTATTACATTGGTTATCTTTTCCACAAGCACCTCTATATCAAGAACATCCTCATCAATATCTTCAGCTGCAACCATCATAATTGCCTCTGCTGCTATACCTGCAGCATAGGTAATCCAACCCGCTTTCCGTCCCATAAGCTCAACAATAAAAAAGCTATCCGTTGCCTGGGCATCAGCTTTGAGGTTTAACATCATCTTCTGTGCAGTATCAACCGCAGTCCAGTATCCAAATGTCCATGGTATACCATAATAGTCATTATCTATGGTTTTTGGTATGTGTATTACAGGATAGCCCATAAGATTAAGGAAGTTTGCAGTCTTTAACGTATCATCACCACCAATGGATATTAGAGCACCAATCTTTAAGTACTCAAATGCATCCAGTATATTTTTTAGCTTTTTATTTTTTTCAGCATTTTGCAAATCATCAAGTGTTTTGATATCCTTTCCAGGATTTGCACGAGAAGTTTTAAGGTAGATCCCTCGTTCATTACGGACATGGGTAATATTGTAATCTAACTCCTCGTAGTGGACACCTTTCTTTATCTTGGGATAATTAATGTTAAAATCCTGCAAAAACTCATACCCTCGGTAAAAACCAATCACCGGTATACCATTATCCAAAAAATTCAATGCCACCGATGATATAACCGTATTGGCACTTGGGGCTGGGCCTCCGGAAAAAAGCATACCTATCTTTTTATACGCAGGACGCAATTTCATAATACAATCCTCTTACTATAAATTCAATACCAAACAATCCCAGTTATATAATACGTGTATTTATTTTTAATAGCAATTATTTTTTTATGGCTTCAACACAATCAATGCATCAACAGCAACCGGCTTATTACCATCAATAATAACAGGATTTATGTCAACCTCGGCGATTTCTTCATATTTGCTGACAAGCTCACTTAACCCTACCAGTGCCTTTGCCAGTGATTCCCTGTCAACGGCGGGCGAGCCTCTGAATGGTCCTAATAATTTTTTTGTTCGGAGTTCATCCATCATTTCATAAGCATCAAGTTCAGTAATTGGTGCTACTCTAAATGATACATCCTGCAGTGCCTCAGTGAACACTCCACCTAATCCAAACATAACACAGGGACCAAACTGTGGATCACGGATGGTTCCTAAAACAAATTCACGGTTGTCACCATCAAGCCATTCCTGTACTAAAACCCCATCCAAAGGCACGCCTTTGCCTGTAATTTCATCATAGGCCCGTGCAACTTCCTCTTCAGTCTTTAATTTTAATTTTACCATTCCCAGTTCGGTTTTATGTGTTAATGTATCAGAACACCCTTTTAATACAACAGGGAATCCCAATTCCTGTGCAAATGCAATGGCTTCTTCACGGCTTTTTGCAAGATAGTTTCTTGAAACAGGAATACCGGCCATTTTGATAATACTTTTTGAGTCAAACTCGGATAATGCTCTCTGTTTGTTAGCAAGCGCACGCTCTAAAATCTCACACATATACCCTACTCCTCTTGTCTACATAATTGTAATATTGATACATTTTTGATAAGCATAACACTGCCTCTTCAGGTGAATCATAAATAACCACTTTATAATTACCACCATCAGAGTGAACGGTTTCATCGCCAGGCATCTTTGACAATGAAACAGGTAAAATAGGCTTTTTATAACGATTCATTAACTCTATCAATCTGTCAAGAAATTCCTTTTGATGAATAAATAATAATTTTTTAAAATCATCAAAAACACTTTTTTCCATTTTCCCTAAATTGTATACTGCTTCTGCTGCACGATACGCAAAAACTTTTGAGCCAACAATGCCCAACACTATTACTGCATCAAAATCCTCATGAGCTACCATAAGCTCAACTGCATCTTTAAATAACTGAAAATCAGGTTGCCCCACTAAGTCTACGGGATTTCCTCTGCTCCAGAATGGAGGTAACCGTTTATCAAGTTCATCCTTAATTGATTGAGGTAGTTGCGGAATTACCAGGCCACGCTCAGCGCACTCATCAGCAGTAACAACTCCCCATCCACCACCTAATGTGATAATTCCAATTCTATTGCCTTTGGGCAAGGGAAATGAATCAAATGCTGCA
The DNA here is from genome assembly GCA_040756435.1 of Spirochaetota bacterium. Classification (NCBI taxonomy): domain Bacteria; kingdom Pseudomonadati; phylum Spirochaetota; species Spirochaetota bacterium. The sequence continues at coordinate 3,915 of JBFLZD010000030.1, forward strand.
GAAAGTGTTAATAATTCTCTGGGCGAATCTGCTAATACTATACCTGTTTGCTGTATAACACCTTTAAAAATTGAAAATGAACCTGCCATTGCGCCAGTATGTGATGCCGCAGCTTTACTTCCTATTTCTGTTCTTCCCGCTTTCAGAGCAATGATTGGTTTATGGAGTGATGTTTCCTTAGCTATGTCAACAAACAATCTTCCATCATCAACTCCTTCCACATACATGAGGATTACTTTTGTCTGACTATCGGTATTAAAATATTTCAGATAATCCTCAATTTTTAATACCGCTTCATTACCTGACCCAACAAATTTAGCTATTCCAATATCTTCACTTTCCGCCCACTCCATGATCTGATACCCTAAATTACCGCTTTGAGCAATAATTGAAATTCCACCTGGTTTTGGACGGGTGATAGCTCCGGTAGCATAGAGCAAGCAGTGAGTATTGACAATACCCATTGTATTTGGCCCAACAATATTCAAGTCATGATGTTTTGCCAGACTAACAATTTCTTTTTCCATCTGAGTGCCTTCATCACCAGTTTCACTGAACCCGGATGTTATCATGACTATGTTTTTAATTCCTTTGGCAATGCAATCCTGCAAAATCTGCATAACAGTCTTTGCAGGTGTTGTTATAAAAACAAGATCAACTGCTTCGGGAAGATCACGTATGGAAGGATATGTTTTAAATCCAAAAACTTCCGGTATATTGGGATTAACCGGATAATACTTTCCCTTAAATTTACCATCAAGTATATTGCTTGAAATATAGGTGCCCCATTTAAAAGGTATTTCTGAAGCACCCACAACGGCCACTGATTTTGGTGCAAATAACGTATCAAGCATCACTAACCTCTTGGATAATTATATATTTATAGTATTTATGGCAAATTAGTAAGACATATATTTGTATGTCAACGATTTTGCACTAATTTTTTAGTACTGTTTCACCAGCACAATGAAGAATGCATACATTATTGTTCATTAGCCAAACTTTTTAATATCCCTTACGCTTTCTTTGTGCTTCCCACTTCCAGGCAGTTGCAACAATACTATCGATATCAGTGTACACCGGCTGCCATTGCAATTGCACTTTTGCTTTCTTTGCAGATGCAACCAAAATTGCTGGGTCGCCTGGCCTTCGTGCTCCTTCTTTTACCTTAAATTCTTTTCCTGTGACACGGCGTACCGAATCAATGACCTCTTTAACGCTGAATCCCTTCCCATTACCTAAATTAAACACATCACTTTCACCTGATTCCAGAAGCTTTTCCAGAGCAAGGATATGAGCTAGGCCCAAATCATTTACATGAATATAATCTCGTATACAGGTACCATCAGGGGTGTTATAATCGGTCCCAAAGATAGTAACAGTATACTCCGGATCAAGTACGGCACGTATCACCAGCGGGATAAGGTGCGTTTCCGGTACATGGCTTTCGCCAATCAAACCTGACTCATCTGCACCAGCAGCATTAAAATACCGTAAACTAATTGCCTTAAAAGAATCTGATACTGACAGATCACGTAAAACTTCTTCAATGAAATACTTGGTTTTCCCATATGGGCTTTCAGGCTTCATGGTGCTTTCTTCAGGTATGGGAATGATTTCTGGATTACCATACACCGCTGCAGAAGATGAAAATATGAATCGCTTTACATTTGTTTTTATCATTGCTTCAAACAGTGTCAGCGTTTTTGCAACATTATTTTCGTAATATTTCAATGGATACTGAACGGATTCGCCAACTGCAATAAATGAAGCAAAATTCATAACGCATTGAATAGTATAGTGCGATAGTACATGGGTAAGTTTATCAAAGTCGCCAATGTCTCCTTCTATAAATTCAAAACCCAAAACAAAATCTTTAAATCCACCACTCAAGTTATCATACACTATGGGATTAAATCCTTTTTTTGCAAGCAACCGTGTTACATGGCTTCCAATATAACCTGCACCTCCGGTGACTAAAATATTTTTCATACTACTATCTCCACCAAAATAAGATTATTCACTTTTTACACTAAACCATACATTTCAATTTCCTGTCAACATAATGATAGAACCTACTATTAAACCCACAATAAGATTAATGAATTTTATCAATAAAAAATCTTTTCTTGATTGTGCTAAAAGAGGCAGCATGGCATGCCCATCCTGCACTATAGAACTTGTTACCAGCACAGAAAGTGGTACCACACCTTTTGCAAACATGATTACAAACAAAAGATGTGGGCCTGATTCTGGTATTATACCAACAAGCGCAGCAATAATAAGAACAATCCATTGTGCGTTATGAATCAGTGCATCTAAATGCAAAATATCTACCAAAAGATGAATGACAATCAGAGCCGATAGTGTCCACAAGAATATCCTTGCCAGGTGTTTTTTTATCACATGCTCCCATAGGTGCTCCAGTAAAAAATGTTCAGGAACTATCGCCACAATAACAATAGCTATACTAATAATTACCGGCAAGGCAATCTTAACAAAACCTTCCTCCTGGTGAAAAAAACCTGATATATTCATTAATAATGCCACAACCAATAGCGTCATGAGTGAAGCCCGTGACAAAGAAAGATTTTTCCATAATGAAATAATGTTGCCGGGGGTGTAATGTGAAAATGGAATCTCTTCATGAATGACTAGTCCGTCACAGCAATGCTCAACTGGACCATGATTTTTGAAAATTAAATCCGTGCAATAGCCTGCCACCATGCCAATCACAGCAAGCCCAATATTTAATGCAAATGCCACTGCCGGGAAAAGAGCAAACATAACAAATGCCTCATCGCCGCTGGTGGCTATCATTGTTGCAACAATTGCCCCCAGTGATATTGCACCGTGTGCATACATAGCAGCAGATGCAAAACCACCCAAACAACCGGGAATAATTCCCAGTATAACAGCAATACTATACTGTTTCAACCTGGTTGATTTAAGATTGGCAATCTTGCCCTGTGAAACTACATTGATATATTCTATTAGCAGCATCATCACAATAACAAATATGGTAACAAATGATGCTTCTTTAATAATTGCAATTAATGAATGCATAAGACCACCCCTGAAATGTAGTATACTATATACATTACACTGGATTAATATGAGCATACAAATCTTTTTTTAATTTCCGCATAAAAATTATTGACAGTGGTTTAATAGTAATATTCACTTTATAACACTATTTCAATAGTTATTATCTTAAAAAACATTAATTATTCCTAAAATGTGGAAATTTGAACAAAATAAAAAATAGTATACACCCCCGCCGCCGAAGGCGGCAGGGGTGTACACTTTATTCATTATGAAATTTTTTAAGGAATTATTACTGTTTTAAAAAAAAGATTTTTTTATTTTATTATGGTACGATAGTAGAATGATTATGAAACAAAATATTATAAAAAGGTTACTCCTCATAATACTTATAGCTGTTACCTTGATACCTTTTATTGCTTGTGAGGACGAACCAGTAAAAATTAAACTTATGGTCATCTCAACAGTAAAAGGATTTAATGGCTATTATATTGCCAATGGAGATACACCAGTCCCCTTTTCAGCTACTGAAGATGCGTATGGTATAGCGCTATATGAAAAAGAGATTGAAGATGTGGACTACTTAGAGGTATCAGCAACTACTTTAGATGGAGCTACATCAATTGAAATAAAGGTATACAGGGACAACAAAAAAGTTAAAAGCAGCCAGAAAACAATTGAAGATCCGTATAATAGTTATACATTAAATTTTGAATATTCTCTTGGTGAAGAAGAAGAAAGTTCTGAATAATATTTTAAAAATATAAGGGTGAATAAATGCTTAATTTTGAAATTCATGATGCAACCCGGGAGCTTTCAATAGCACGTGCGTTAAAAAAATACGAGCCTCCATTTAAGGTCATTGATAACTATCGCTTGATTGACGATGGTTTTAATCCAGAAGCTACAGTCCAGATTGAAGCCAATGGCACATTTATCCATGAAGCATCTACTGGCAACGGCCCTGTAGATGCGCTTGCAAAAGTACTGAAAAAAGCGCTTATACCGCTATTCCCTGAAATTGAAAACGTTAATCTTATTGATTACAGGGCAAATATTCTTGATGCTAAACGCGGCACCAGTACCGATGTAGAAGTAACCATTATATTCACCGATGGTGAAGAAGTGTGGAAGGTGTATGCACTGTCTGAAAACATTAATGCTGCATCGTTCAGGGTGTTACTTGATGGCTTTGAATATGCAATTTTAAAGATAGATAAAAAGAAATCATAGTCAGCGCAAGGCATAATCCATATATTTTAACAAACCTCAAGTGCAATAAAAGCAATATCGTCATCAATTGCGGGATTGTGATTTAAAACTGTAGTGATAATTTCCTTTGTTGCATCTGCAAGCGGAAGATGACTTGAGTTTTTAACTGCCTCCTTCAATAATTCAAACCGTAGATCTTTTTCACCCTGCATCTCAATTTCTATCAGACCGTCGGTATATAAAAACAATCTATCGCCTTTTGTAAGAGAAATATTCCTTTGTGTAATGCTAATGTCTTTATGTATTCCTAAAATTGTACCAGAGCTTTCCAACATAGTGATAGTATCTTTGGACAACAGCACTGGATATGGATGGCCGCAACGGGCATAATGAAAGCTATACTCACCCTTTAAATTTGGAATAATCACCCCATACACAGCGGTAAAATAATACCCTGACAGCACGTCTATAAGCTCATTATTTAGATTACGTAAAAATGTATCGGGATCAATTATTCCGTCATTCCATAATTTTTCAGTTGCATATTTTAATACTGTTGAAAATAACGCTGCCGGAACTCCATGACCGGTAATATCTGCCATGAATACACATAATTGTTCATTTATAGCTTTGAGAGTAAAGAAATCGCCACCCACATAATCATAGGGAATATACTGTGTATATATATTCAAACCCGGAAAATCAGGAACATGTTTATTGATTATAGAATGCTGGACTCTGCGTGCATATTCCAGATCTTTATTGATAATTTCATTTCGCTTGCGCAATTCCTCTTCACTTTTACGTAATGCCTCTTCCTGCACTTTCTTTTCGGTTATATCTTCTTTTATGGCTACAAAGTGTGTTACATTTCCCTGTTCATCAACAACTGGTGCTATAACACAGTGTTCCCAAAAAAAACTGCCATCTTTGCGCTTATTGTGAAAAATGCCATCCCACACCTCACCACGCAGTATGGTGTGCCACATATTTTGATAGAATTCAAGTGGTTGAAAACCTGATTTCAATATGCGAGGGTTTTTGCCAATAGCTTCGGCAAACGTGTATCCTGTGATAGCCTCAAATTTTGGATTAACATATTGAATAGTACCATTTGTGTCTGTTATAACTATGGAAGCAGGGCTTTGTTCAATTGCTCGGAGCAAAACTGCCTGATCAATGGAAGATAATACTTTTTTCATAGGTATCAAATTTTACCATAAATTTACTTACTGGATACTATATCACGGTAGTTACTATAAATCATTTTTTCAATACATACCATCATTGTTTTCCTTTTAAAATTTAAAAAATATCTTGACCCTTTTTGTCACATCCTTATGCAATGTCATCATGAGAAATAATAATCGACAACAAATCCTTGATATTGCTCGCAAACTTTTCTTAGAGTTTGGTTACAATGGCATATCCATACGTAATATTGCCAAACGGGCAAAACTGACAACAGGGGCAATATATTTCCATTTTAAAAACAAAAAGCAGATTTATAGCACCATTTGTCTGGAAGCAATTGATACTCTGCACAAACTGTTTTGTGAAGGCATGGCAGCACGTAGAACTCCTGCTCAAAAGCTTATCTCAACGTATGACTCATATCTTAAATTTTACTATGAATACCGTGATTACTATAACATTTTAACTGAATACAAAGCTGAATACGATGATGAACCTGATCCACATAAAGATGAAATTCAAAAAAAGAATGTGGCCTTACTTGAATTGATGGCAGGTGCTTTTACCGATGGCGTAAAAAAGGGTGACTTCAAGAATTTAGACCCCAAGATGGTTGCCTTTTTTCTTTCTGCGGTTGCCGAAGGCATGCTTCAGTTTAAAAAATTAGGTGTCATGGACGCTGCTGGCATCAGCGACAAAAACTTCCGGGAGTTTATGAAGATTATCGTTGGTCAGGGCATACAAAAATAATACCGCACCATACACCCTCAATTTCTAATAAATTCTTTTTTTACACTTTTCGTCATCATTGATTCATACAATCGTGGAAATAATTTTGCTATTACATAACTCAACTTTCCCACTGCTGTTAATACCAGGATTCTTTTGCGCTTTATAACCCCTTTATAAATTTCTTTTGCAACACTCTGCGGATGTGCTTCCTTTCCAACGATAGCCCTATCTGAAGTATTTATAGTTCCATTTCCAGAAAGTGCCCGTGATTGCAAATTTGTCTGTGTAAATCCAGGGCACACCATCATCACGTGAACACCATACTCCTTTAGCTCTGAGCGCAGGCTTTCAAACAATCCGTGAAGGGCATGTTTGCTGGCACTATATCCAGTCCTTCCATATAACGGCGCTATACCAGCAATACTTGAAATAACAACTATCACACCTTTGCGCTCAATAATACTGTTTACAGCTGCTCTGGTACAATACAGGGCACCAAAAAAATTGACATCTATAACTTTTTTATACACTGTAGGTTTTGTATCAACAAAAAGGCAACGCTGAGTAATCCCTGCGTTGTTAACCAGTATATCAATACCACCATATTGTTTTATTATTTTGGCGATAGTTACTGTGCATTGCTTTTCATTGGTGATGTCACACTGAAAACCAATCGCAGGTATGTTATTACTTTGCAAAATATGAACCTGTTTCTTTAATGAGATTTTATCCACATCAAGAATTGCTATCGATGAACCGTGTAAGCCAAACTCCAGCGCTATGGCAGCACCAATGCCGCTTGCACCGCCAGTTATAACAGTTACTTTACCCTTTAAGTCACTCATAACAAACCTTTTTCTTTTCAATAATAACTATCGCACACGATACTATCATATACGCTACAACATTTTGTAAGCATTGGTTTTATACACGTCATCAAGTATTTGCAACGGAGCTTCACGTTCCCACAATAGTAACGTCCGATTTTTTACAGGTCCTTTTTCAACGGGATTTTGACCATTCATACAAGCTTTTATAGCGTTTTTACATTGTGTAATCAATGCTTCAGCACTTTCCATGCTCTGTACATTGTTCATTGACTTTGATATTACTTTCACAACATAGTCCTTAAAACGCGGCACAGCAAAAAGCTCATCCATATCCAGACCATACATGTGCGCAATAAAACGATATGCATTTTCCACTTCCTCACGATCATCTTCAGATTGTGTCAATAGCCAACCTGCTATCGCATTGCAAAGAAGTGTTATGCTTGTATTTAATAATGTCGTGTCCCACAAATTTTGATACAACGCAATTTCGCTTTCAAGATTTGCATGATATTCTAATTCGGCTATTGACAGTGCTTTTGGGATTTTTTCATTCATCTTTTCATAGTAGTTAACCATGACAGGGACTGAATGACTTTGGGCTTCCTCATTTTTCCCTTCTAATTGCTCTAGATACTGAATTGCACTCAACTGTATAAAAATTCTTTCGTCTGCCATTGTGCATAAAAACGTTAGGGCATTATCAGATTGTTTCTCAATTTCAAAAATGCGCTCATATACTGAACGTGTTTTCTTCATATTTAAAGGAAGCTGTTCATACGCAATGTGATAGGCACTAGCAGCCTGAGCTACAGAAGGGATTGTTGCAAGAGCAGCATCTTGTTTTTCCTGGGCAAGATCAACAAGCAAAGCACTCAAATCAGCCATTGATGTAGTAACTTCTTTATCCGAATAAAAAGTCATTGCATCTTTTAGCAATTCAGCTTTCTTGCAAAGCTTTTCATATATAGCAAATGCTTTCATAAGTTTAGCATGTGACTCACCTACCTTTTGCTTGTATGCCATAAGAGCCTCGTGATACCCTGATAGCATTTGTTTAATGGTATCATCCATTATTGCAACCCCTCTCTAAGCCAAGAAATAATCAAGGAAAGTCTTTCATTATCAAACGGAATAACCCAGCGATATGGTTTATACATCAAGATTTTATCAACAGTGATTTCAGGATCACATTGTTGCAGTTGCTTCCAGATTGCTACAATTTCAGCTTTTCTTTTCTGTTTTCTGCTGTTACAAGATATGTGGTATTCCACACATTGAGTAATAAGTTTTACTATTAACCCTAACGCTGTGTGAGTATTTTGTATAAGCACATCAGCATTTTCTTTAGTTTTTGAAATAGTAGCATACAGCTGTGTATGGTCCGATGTCGCCTGTACTGCATCAATTATTATTTGTAGAGCTTTCACACCCTCATCATCACCAAAAAGCATTTTAATGCGTTTCAAAGATTCATATCTGTCTAATTGTTCAGCTTTAGCAATTAAAAACATGTCACCGATTGCTTCAGCAACTTTTCCATAATCATTATCCAGTATTGTATCCAATTTTTCTAAATATGCTAAATATACAGCTATCTGGTTTTTGTTTAATTCCTGATTAGTCTTGCATTCTTTAAGCCGCGCCTTTAAATAGCGTTGTAATTCTTCAACTATATTCATAAACTTACTTATGTATTATTCTTTTTTAATATAAAAAAACGCTGTATCTCAGTTATAGCGATAGCAACAACAAACATACCCACAAACACAAGTATTGTTTTAGCTAAACTCCATGCCCACAATACCGGTGCACTAACCCACAGCATCCCTAAAATAATATATGGCGATGCAAACATAAGCATGACTCCTGTTTCAAGCGCCACAGTGGTTTTAAATTCAGGATCAACTATACGTAAAAGCAATAATCCAGATGACACAGTGCCGGTTACCGTTCCGTAAATAGCAAGCATGCGCTCTAATCTAAAATTCCACAGTCTATTGCCATAATATACACAGAATAAGGTTGTTAGCACACCACCTGTAATACTAATGACAAGAATAGGAATAATGTATTGCCACACAACCACAACCTGAATTGCCATGATGGTTGCAACTAAAAGATAATCCACCGCAAAGCCTGTTATACGCCGCTGAATACCGGGATCAATGAGATATAATCCTCCAAGCTTTGAAATGATGAGCCTCACAACAAATGCAATGACAAGGCCTATGAAGAAGAAAAACCCCCAGAGCATCTGACCCATTTCGGGGCTTAATCTACTGCTAATAGCATATACAATAGCATAGGTAATCATATACACCAACCCCATCAAACTTGCCTGGAATGCCATTGCATCGACATTTGAAGAATGTGTGGTAAGCTCACCAGCTATCTCTTTTTCACTCTGTGGTTGTATAATTCCTTTACGTATTTCATCAGATAATTCTTTTGGAGTATGTACTGCCATACCCTTGCGTATACCCCAGTTTGCTAAAGGCACTCCAACAAAAAACGCAAACAAAAATCCAGCCACTGCAAAGGTAAGCCCTAACGTTGCGGAATGTGCAAAGCCTAAATTTTCCCACACCTTGCCTACCGATAATGCTTGCCCTGGTCCTTCAGTAAATCCTAATGGGGTAAAAAAGCCAAAAGCAGGGAAAAGATTGAATCCAATAGAATTTAAAAGCATAACACACAATCCACCAGCAATTGCCTGTATTGCAAATGATATACCTTCCATATTTGCCATCCATAGTGATCCCTGCAAAACTTCGCCAGCACGCTTCAAATCTGCTTTTTCTTTATTGTACGTTAGTCCTATTGAAATAAATGAAATGTTAAATAGATGGAAAGCTAAAGTCTCCAGAATATCGGCAGGAAGATGTATAATTTCATAACTTCGCAAAACAAGCCCAATTGCCCCACCAATAAGGCAGCTTGGAATAAGAAACCTTTGAAATGCTTTTAACTTTGCACGCAGAATAATGCCTAAAAGCAGCATTATGGACATCCAACCAAATGCAAGCATTGCGTCAAATGTAAATGGCAGTTTCATGGCATCCCCCATTTTTATAATGTATGTTTTTATCTATAGGCTCTGACCCCCTTGTTTCCTTAAATAGTATAAAATCATATTTAAAACGATGTCAATTAATAATTTATTTTTAATTCAATGCAAAAAGTAATTTCCAGCGTAAAACACTTTGTCATCCATATCAGAGCTTTCTTTGGCTACACTAAAAAACAAAAATCACAATCATAGACTGCTTTACAAAGATTTAAAAAAAATGTTTGCATTAACCATGTCTTCTCAATACATTCAATAAACACCATACATAATATTATCTGGAGGTAGTCATGAAAATTATTGATCTTTCATCAATCATTGAACCTTCACCACCCCAAACTCCCGATTTTTTAAAGATTGATGTACAGTATCACTCCCATGCTGATGGAGCAAAACAGGTGGAAGCACTTCTAAAAGTACCAGCACACCTTATGCGCAATGGCGAAGGCTGGGCAACCGAGACCATTACCCGCTTAGGCACACACGATAGCACCCATGTTGATGCGCCCTGGCATTATAACACTACCATTGGAGGCAAACCTGCACCAACTATTGATGAGTTGCCACTGGAATGGTTTTTTGGCAATGGTGTAAAATTAGATATGACAAATAAACCCGAAGGCAATCCTGTCACGCCTGAAGACATTGAAAAAGAATTACAGCGTATCAACTATTCCATAAAACCTAATGATATAGTCCTGATACAAACGGGAATGGATAAGTATTATGGACAACCCGATTACATCTTCCGTGGTTGCGGCGTTACGTATGAAGCAACGGTGATGTTATACAATTTTGGTGTTCGCGTTATGGGGATTGATGCGTGGGGCTGGGATATGCCGCTTAATCTACAGGCACAGAAGGCACTTGAAGCAAATAAACCTGGCATATTCTGGGCAGCACACCAGGCCAATCTTGTCTACTCCCACATGGAACGGCTTGTCAATTTAGACAAAGTGCCTTCAACAGGATTCAAGGTTGCCTGTTTTCCACTAAAGATTAAACGGGCAAGTGCCGCACCAGCACGAGTAGTTGCCATCATTGAATAACTACCCTCATTAAGGTACAACACATATTCTGAAGGTATAAAACGGGCTTCGTGCGGTGGGGCAACGTCTGAAGCGGTACTCACGTGCTCTCTGTAAAGGCTGGCTAAAATATGAGCCACCACGAAGAACTTTATAGGTAGTCCCATATTCTTTATGTGGCAGGCAACCAGGATACCCATAAAAGTAACTATCGGTCCACTCCCAAACAGTACCAGGTAACACCTTGCGTTGTTTTGTAAGTTCAATAAGGCTTTGGCAGTAGTCAGCAAGCAGTACATTTTTATTGGGCGATAGTTCCTGAAACTGTTCTACACCGGGTATACCAACCTTTATTGCAAAAGCCTCCCACATAAACTCCGTGGGCAGTATAATCTTTCCTCCCGTCTTTTGTGATAGATACTCACAGTATGCCTGCGCATCATTGCAGCTTACCTGTAGCACACACATTGACTGTGCGTGTTTACGATACAGCGTATCAAGCTCATCAATGCCAAAAGGCTTTTGCCACCACAGGCCTTGCTTTTTTGTCCAGCCGTTTTCCCATGTCCACGACCAGCCATCTTTTTGTGCCTGGGTAACAAAACCTGTTTCCTTAATAAACTCTTCAAATTCATTGACTGTCACATAGCGGTTTGCTATGGAAAACTGTTGTAATGTTACCGTGTGTTGTGGATATGAATGGTACAGGTATTCAGGTTTTATGTCAGGTGGCAAATGCGGTATAATAGATGTTATAGTTTTAAGAGTAAGGCCTATAGTATAATTTCCCTCTTTTATTGTAGTAAAGTTATCTCTATTATTGATAACCATCAGTAATAATTCCTTAAAAAAATTTCATAATGTAAATAAGAGGCGTCTCAAAAGACACCTCTTTATTATTAATTTGCCCTTATGTCATTGCGAGGAACAAAGTGACGAAGCAATCCCATAGTTGCGAGCGCCGTAGGCGCATGGCAATCTCATCTTCTGTGGCATTGAGATTGCTTTTCTACGTTCGCAATGACTTTGCACCAGCGTTATTCCGAACTCCCGGTTTGTTTTGAGACACCCCTATATTATATTCAAATTTCCATATTTAGGAAAAATTAATAGATAACCATAAACTATTGTACTGATTTAAAGATAAGCAGAATCCAAATCCCACTCAAAGGATTATTTAAAATGTATTACCTGATGTGTTTAAAACGATTTTTCATCACACAGTATATGGTAATACCAATTTTACTATCACCCTGTACATCATATTATTTTACTACCATTGCCTGTATCTCTTCTTCTATTGCCTTTACTGCTTCAGAAGCTTTAAGTATTTTTTTCTTTTCACCTTTGGCAAACAGTACTACCCTGCCATCACGTGCACCAGCAATGCCAACATCGGCATGGCGAGCCTCACCGGGGCCATTTACCTCACAGCCCATCACTGCTATCGTTATATGCCTATGCGTTTCAATCAATGTTTTTTCAAATTTGAATTTTATCATTGATTCTACTTCCTGCGTCAATTGCAGAATATCTAATTGTGTATCGGTGCGTCCACAGGTTGGGCAGGCAATGATGGTAAAGGGCCTGAAGCGGAATCCACCAATTTCCAGGATGCGCTTTGCAACCCTTACCTCATTGACGGGATCACCCGTCATAGAGACACGTATGGTATCGCCAATACCTTCATACAGAAGTGTGCCAATAACCATGCTGCTTGCAATAATACAGTCAGTGCCATAACCAGCTTCAGTTAATCCTATATGGATGGGGTAATTGCGCTGTGATGCAAAGAGCCTGTTTGCTTCAATCGTCTGAACTAAATCCGATGATTTTATGGAAACAACGATATTTGTATACCCACAATCTTCAAGAATCTGCACATGCTCCATGGCCGAAGCAACAAGCGTTTGAGGATTTACTTCCCCATATTTTTTTATATCTACCGAACCTGAGTTTACCCCTATCCGTATGGGAATGTTACGCTGGCGAGCAGCCTCTACAAGAGCCACCACATTTTCTTTTGCACCAATGTTGCCAGGATTAATACGCAATTTATCTATGCCATTCTCAATGGCTTTCAGTGCTATTTTGTAATTGAAATGAATATCAGCGCACAAGGGTATATTTACTTCTTTCTTTATTTCTTTTATATACCGGGCATCATCTTCGGTACGCAATGCCAGTCGTACAAGTTGTGCCCCTTCCTGCTGCAATCGTATAATCTGCTCAACGGTTGCTTTTACCTGGCTTACAGGAATATTTGTCATCGACTGCAACGACACAGGTGCATCACCACCAATGGTTAAACTTCCTGCGTGTACAGGAATGGTTTTTCTGCGGGAATAATTCATTAATCAGTAACTATCGCACATTAAAATAAATCTTTAAAAAATGGCAAAAACGATAAATCATTGAATATGACAAATATGCCCAAAAGCACCAGAATGGCAAAGCCAATCATCTGAATCTTTTCTAAAAGCTTCTGGCTGAATGCACGACGCGTAATTGCCTCATATAGAAAAATGAGAATAAAGCTTCCATCAACCATTGGAATAGGAAGCAGGTTCATAACCATAAGGATGATAGAAATTTTTGCCATAAGTATAATAAATGCGGACACCCCGCGATAGTATGCAGTATCGCCAGCAATCTTTGCTATGCGTATTGGACCTGATAAATTTTGCCGCACATCAAGCTCGCCTGAAAACATCATGCCAATGCCACGAAAATTAAGTGCAATAAAATCAAATGGATCAACCAGCGATTTTACAAACGCATCATGAGCACCATACTGTATAAATTTATTTTCAGGCGAAATAGCTGTTTCCACTCCCAAAAATCCATACCGTTCAAATTTCATGATACCATTATAGGTGCCACCAGGAGTCTTAAGTGTTATGACACCTTTTGAGGAATTAATAATTTTTTTCATTTCTTCAAATGACTGAACTGCTTTTCCATTTATAAAAACTTTTCCAGCATTTGCCGCTGCTTTAATCAGTGACATTGAATCAACCGTGATGGTATAGCTTTCTTTTGGGAAGCGCATATCGGTAAACTGATTTATAGTCAGCACCTCTTTTGTTTGTGGTGTTATGGGAAGCGTAATAAGGTGTCCACCTCTGCTTATGGTAAGAGATAATTCCTTTTCAGCATTCTGTCGTATAAATTGTGTGAATTCTTCAGGGGAGTGAAACTGTGTCCCATTTGCTTCAATGATCTCATCCATCTCTTTTAAGCCAGCCTTTTGTGCAGGCGAGTTATCAAGAATACCCATAACCAGCACCCTATCTCCATAGGGCATAACACCAATGGTATAGTATCCCTTCTTTGTGTATTTTTTTGGGGCGATAGTTACTTCCAATGTATCATTGCCTCGCACTGCTTTAACTGCAATAGGCTTACCTTTGGAAAAGGCAACTTTGCTCTGAATATCGGTAAACCCTACAACCTGCTCATTGTTAATTGCAACGATAGTATCTCCCGTCCGAAGTCCTGCTTCATACGCAGGTGAAACATATTCACCTTTTGTTAAATATTCAGGTATGTAAATTTTATTTGTTTCAACTGGATAGCCGTGGATATTCATGATGAAAAAAAGTATAATACCAAAAAAAAGGTTAAATAGCGGCCCCATAAGTACCGTAACAACACGCTTTAAGGGATGTGCACTTAAAAACTCATAGGGCTTCCCTTCACGGATGTCGTTTGGATCCTCACCATAAAATTTGCAATAGCCCCCAAAGGGGATCAGTGTTATTTGATAGGTAGTATCACCCCATTTCTTCTTAATAAAACCTTTACCATAACCAATGGAAAAAACTTCAGCCTTTATGCCCACCATCTTGCCACCTAACAGGTGCCCCAACTCGTGGACAAAGATACACAAACCCAGTAAAATTACTGCTGCCAGAATATACGTAAGTGTTACCATTATTTACCTCATATAAAAGTTAGTGCTAATTGTCGTGCTTCAGCATCAGCATTAAATATTGTTTGCAAATCAGGATTATCAATCCTGCTATGCTTCCCTAAAACCTTTTCAACGACAGAAACTATTTTAGTAAATGAAATCTTCTTTTGTAAAAACGCATTGACAGCTACCTCATTTGCTGCATTGAGTACTGCCGGCATGGTGCCACCCTGTCTTCCTGCCTCATAACACAACGGTAAGGCCGGATAGCGCTTTATATCTGGTTTTGTAAAATGCAGGGAACCTATTGCTGTCAAATCAACATCGCCAAATTCACTGCTACATACTTCAGGATGGGTTAATGCCCGCTGTATGGGATACACCATATCAGTAATGCTCATATGTGCAAGCAAAGTTCCATCAATGAGTTCTACCATACCATGAATAATACTTTCCGGATGAATCATCACTTCAATTGACTCATACGGTACTTTAAAAAGGTAATGAGCCTCTATAACTTCAAGCCCCTTGTTCATCAGCGTTGCAGAATCTATAGTAATCTTTTTGCCCATATCCCATGTTGGGTGCATCAGGGCTTCCTCCACGGTAACACTATCAAGCGTTTCAACCGGTTTATGACGCACACTACCGCCACTTGCTGTAAGTATTAACCGCTTTATTGCATCCGTATTTCTGCCACTGAGCAATGTAAATATAGCACAGTGTTCACTGTCCACAGGTAAAAGTTCAACAGCATACCGCTGTAAAAGCTTTAAAAAAATATCACCAGCCATAACCAGTGTCTCTTTATTAGCAATGGCTATTCGCTTAATATACTGTAATGACTCAAGTGTTGGTTTAAGGGCTGCGGCACCAACAATGCCAACAACCAGAATATCAGCTCCATTGGCAACAAGCTGACTTAATCCTTCAAGCCCTTCATAAAATACTATCGAACCAAATTCCTTTTTTAACTTTTTATATTCATCAGTTGAACACGTTTCTTCATCACTTACAGCAACATATTGTGGATGAAATTCAAGTATCTGCTCTTTTAAAAGTATTATGTTTTTATGGCACGATAGCCCTTTCACAGTAAATCTGTTTCCAAACTGACGTATCACTTTAAGAGTAGAAAGGCCTATTGAACCGGTGGAACCAAATATTATTACGTTTGAAAGCATAAATCAATGAATACCTTACACAATCCCTCTGATTATCAAATAATAGTAAAACAATGGCATTGCAAATATTGTTGAATCAAATACATCCCACATACCACCGTGACCTGGAATAATAGAACCTGAATCTTTTATGGCACCATCACGTTTCATTGCTGATTCAAATAAATCACCAATATTACCTATAATACTGAAGATAATGCCAATAATGGCTGATTCAACAATGCTGAAAAAATATCTACCATACAATACTTCAATTAACTGGCTGTATATAATTGCAAAAACAATGCCAAATAAAAGTCCACTGAAATAACCTTCCCATGACTTATTGGGTGATGCCTTGAAATTGGCTTTATGTTTTCCAAAATACACACCTCCAAAATATGCACCCGTGTCATTAATCATAACAATCAGATGGACAAAAATAATGAATATAATACCATCACGCAGTGATTTTAATAACATTATATGTGCATATGGAATAACAATAATAAACCACCCAAGTATAGTTGCTCCTAATGAATATATCCCCCCCTTTAATGGTCGCTTTACAATATGAATGGCAGCAAGCACACTGATAGCTATCATTACAACTGCCAGCAGGTAACGTACATCAAAATTTACCGTTAAGCTGCCAATACCAGTAATGTTGCCATAAGCATACGAATACATAATAATATTTATAATCAATGCTGAAATCATTCCCGTTTTTACAAATGGCCTGTAACCGGTTTGCCCTTCAGCTATCTGATAAAATTCCCACAAGCATACACCAGTAACAATCATACTAACCAGAAGCACCGGCAATGAATACAATGAGTCCGTTACAATTAAAAACACATACACCGGCAATGCAACAACTGCAGTCAGAATCCGTGTTAAAGTATTTTTAGTGCGCTCTTTCATAAGCCACCAAACCTCCTTTCCCTGTGTTGATATTCATATATTGCCTGGTACAGATGCTTCTCATTAAAATCCGGCCACAATACCTTCATAAATACTAACTCCGCATACGCTATCTGCCATAACAAAAAATTGCTTATCCGGTATTCACCACTGGTTCGTATCAAAAGGTCAACATCCGGCAATCCTTTGGTATATAAATAACGTTCAAATACTTCGGAGGTTAGCGATAGTTCATGGGAAGGTTTCTTCTGTAACCATTCATTCACAGCATGAATAATCTCATGCCTTCCGCCATAATTCAGGCAAAAGTTAAGTATAATCCTGGAATTGTTTTTTGATTTTTCAACAGCATCAGTAATAATGCGCTGAACATTTACTGGAAGCTCTTTAAGACTTCCGGAATGCCGTACCTGAACACCTTTTTCAATTATGGTATTAAGCTTTTTTTCAAAGAAAGATTCCAGAAGATTCCACAGGCCATTAATTTCTTCTTTTGGGCGTGACCAATTTTCAGTTGAAAACGCATACAGCGACACAACTTTAATTCCAAGCTCTATTGCAGTATCCATGCAGCGCTCAATGGTTTCTGCACCTTGCCTGTGTCCTTCAATACGCGGCAAGCCTCTTCTTTTTGCCCATCTTCCATTGCCATCCATGATGATGGCAACATGTTTTGGAATATTCCCGTAATCAATCTTTCGTTTGTACTGTATAAGCATATTAATAAGTATACTAATGGGCTTGAAAAGTTACAAGCTCATTATCTCTTTTTCTTTGCCGTCAGTCATTGTCTGTACTTCAGCTACAAATTTATCAGTAATTTTCTGAATCTCATCCAGTGCATTTTTTGCATCATCTTCTGATATTTCCTTGGACTTTTCAAGGTCTTTTACCATATCATTGCCGTCACGGCGGATATTTCGTATAGCAACCTTACATTCCTCTGCCTTTTGCTTTATCATCTTGACATATTCCTTGCGCCGCTCTTCGGTAAGTTCAGGTATCTGAATTCGAATAATATTGCCATCATTATTTGGTGTTAAAGAAAGATTGGATTTTAATATAGCTTTTTCAATGGCACTTAAGTTGGTTCTGTCCCATGGCTGTATTACCACAAGCCGTGGTTCAGGACAGGATATTGTTGCAACTTGATTTAATGGCATTTCAGTACCATATGCTTCTACTTTAACATTATCAAAGATTGCAGGATTTGCCCTGCCAGTACGGATTGTTGCAAAATCCTTTGCCAGATTCTGAACACTTTTCTGCATACGGTTTTTCACATCATCAAGAATATCTTTTATCATATATTCCCCCAACCAAGTTAATATTATGAAATCCGTGTTCCAATATCTTCACCTTTTAAAATCTTTGCCAGAGATCCTTCATCAAATAAATTAAATACAACCAGTGGTAGTTTGTTTTCCATACACAATGACACTGCCGTATAATCCATTACCCCTAATTGTTGCTGTAAAACATCCATATATGATGCAGCATTTATTTTATGCGCTTGTGGGAATTTAACCGGGTCTTTATCGTAAATTCCGTCAACTTTGGTAGCTTTGAGGAAAAGGTCTGCACCAATTTCAATGGCACGCAATGCAGCAGCAGTATCGGTAGTGAAAAATGGATTTCCCGTACCAGCCGCAAAGATAATAATCCTTCGCTTTTCTAAGTGACGCAATGCACGCCTGCGTATATAAGGTTCTGCAACCTGGCGCATTTCAATAGCAGTCATCACCCGTGTTGGTATTTTCATGTTTTCAAGGACACTCTGAACAGCAAGTGCATTAATGACTGTTCCAAGCATTCCCATATAATCGCCGGTTGCCCGCTCAATACCAATGGATGTTCCCATTGATCCTCTGAAGATATTACCACCACCAATAACCAGTGCAACGTCCACTCCCAATTCATAAGCGCTTTTCACTTCACGGGCAATGTGGGAAACAATCTCAGGATTGATTCCCACCTTCTGCTGCCCGGCAAGTGCTTCACCACTTAATTTAAGTAAAATCCGTCTGTATTTTATAGATGACTCTGATTCCATCCTGTCTAACCTTAATCAGTAACTATCGCTGCCCAATCTGAAAGCGTACAAAACGACCAACGGTGATGTTTTCACCATACGTTGCTATCTTGTTTTTAATGAGGTCCTTGATCAATACCTTATTGTCCTTGATAAATTCCTGCTCAAGCAGGCATACTTCAGAATAGAACTTGGTGAGTTTTCCTTCAACTATTTTTTCAATGACATTTGCAGGTTTACCACTTTCTTTTAACTGCTCACGATAGATCTCTTTTTCACGTTCAAGAACTTCAGCCGGTATATCCTCAGGACTCACATACTGCGGATTTGCTGCTGCCACCTGCATGCACAGGTCCTTTGCTAAATCCTGAAAATCCTGGTTGCGTGCAACAAAGTCAGTTTCACAGTTAAGCTCTAAAAGTACGCCAAGCTTACTGTTATTATGGATATAGGAAGCAACGATACCTTCTTTAGCAACACGTCCTTCACGTTTGTTTGCAGCAGCCAGGCCTTTTTTACGCAGATAATCAACTGCTTTTTCCATGTCGCCGCCACATTCAATTAATGCCTTTTTGCAATCAAGCATACCTGCCTGAGTTTTTTCACGTAATTCTTTTATCATTTCACTTGTAATTTCTGCCACTGTGCAACTCCTTTATTTACATAAAAATTAACTTCAAAAAAAGCTTAACGCCTGTCATCTTCATATTCATCAAATTCGTCAGCATACTCTTCAGCATAATCCTTTTCAGGTTTAGCTTCGGCAGCTTCTTCTTCAACAAAGTCAATCTTTGCTTCTACTGCTTCTCCGCTTACCTGACCTGCTGACTGACCTTCAATGATGGCATTGGCCATAACTTCTAAAAACAATGCTATAGCTCGTATAGCGTCATCATTTCCAGGAATGGGATAATCTATTTCATCCGGATTACAATTGGTATCAACCACTGCAAAAATGGGGATGCCCAATTTACGCGCTTCCTGAACAGCAATAGCTTCGCGCTTGGGGTCTATTATAAACAGCGCATCGGGAAGCCTGTCCATATCTTTGATACCTTCAAGCACTTTGCGCTTGCGCTCCAGCTCACGGGTAAGCTCTAAAATTTCCTTTTTGGTTTCAGCTTCCCATTTTCCGGTAGCTTCCATCTGCTCAAGTTCTTTCAAACGCTGTATTGAACGCGAAACAGTTTTGTAATTAGTAAGCAATCCACCCAACCAGCGCTCTGACACATAAAACTGGCCACATTTTTGAGCATATTCTTTCACTGCACCCTGTGCCTGTTTCTTGGTACCCACAAAAAGCACTCTTCCACCTTTTGCAGCAATTTCCTTCATTGCAGCATAGGCAATTTTAAGCCGCTGCATGGTTTTCTGCAAATCGATGATATGTATACCATTACGCGCAGTAAAGATAAACTGTGCCATACGAGGGTTCCATCGGCGTGTCTGATGCCCAAAATGAACCCCGGATTCCAACAAAGCTTTCATTGATATTACTGACAATGAAATACCTCCTGATATTATAAAATTCAATGCTTACAAAGCATCATATATACGTATCAAATAAACACACATAGTGTCTATTTGAATTATGTACAATTTGTGCGATAGTTCACAATAAAAACTTCTGGTATGTGGCAACCGGCCTTAAACAACCGGTTTACATATATACATTCCGCTTTACCCGGAATGCGTGATAGTTGCGAGAGCAACCTTTAATACTTAAATCCATTTGAACAATAAAACACCTGCAATCATTCCAACAATTGCAGAGATAGTAAACCTGAAATATAAGCTTATAATCTCAAAATCAAAACCAACTGGCTTTGTAAGAGGTGCATTGATCACAGCCAGTGAAGGAACCAGCTTAACTATAAAAGAACCAACAGCAACTCCCAGTATACCACCAAGAATTACAAATCCCAAAAAATACCCTATATGATCGCGTGAAAATGTCATAGTATATAACTCTTGTACTAACGTGAAGCAATGCAACTATACTATTACATGTTGTCAAGATAATTTTATGTATAATTTTTTGTTTGCAACTTCACGTTTGAAGTGCAACATTTAGTTACTCCCGTAAAACCTTATATATATAACACCACAGTTTTTTGTGTTGTACTTTATTCTTGCATCTGCCTCTTCTCCAACTATACTTTTTTATTGAAATAATTTATTGACTTAATGCATATTATTGTTATAAATTACGGATACTTATCATATAAGATTTTTTTAACTTTTTTACCCATAAATTGATATTACAATGTTTATCTCATGGTGACAGAGTATGCTTAACACTCTACTTTCATATAATCCTGTTTTACTGGCACTTGTTGCTACTCTTTTTACCTGGGCACTCACTGCTTTAGGCGCTGCAATGGTTTTTTTCTTTTCTTCAATAAACAAAAAAATACTTAACTCAATGTTAGGATTTGCAGCGGGTGTAATGATTGCTGCAAGTTTCTGGTCGTTACTCAATCCTGCAATAGAAATGGCAAGCTCAACAGGCAATACACCATGGATTCCCGCAGTATCAGGTTTTTTATGTGGTGCAGCATTTTTACTTATAATTGACAGAATATTACCCCATCTTCACATGGGTCTTGCAATGGACAAAGCTGAAGGTGTTAAAACCTCATGGCAACGAAGTGTTCTTTTAGTACTTGCTATTACCATACACAATATTCCTGAAGGACTTGCAGTAGGTATTTCTTTTGGTGCACTGACCAGCACCGCTGATACTGGAGCATTAGCAGGTGCTATAGCATTAGCAATTGGTATTGGGCTGCAAAACTTCCCTGAGGGCGCTGCTGTTTCAATTCCACTGCGCCGTGAAGGTTTTTCGCGAATTAAGTCTTTCCAGTACGGTCAGTTTTCAGGTATTGTTGAACCTATTGCAGGTGTGATTGGTGCATATCTGGTTTCAGTTATTACACCACTCCTACCGTATGCGCTGTCATTTGCTGCAGGTGCCATGATCTTTGTAGTGGTTGAAGAACTTATTCCTGAATCTCAAACCGGTAATGAAACCGACCTTTCCACTATTGGAGCTATCATTGGGTTTACCATCATGATGCTAATGGATGTTGCATTAGGGTAAGGAGGATTAACCATGACCACGGTTAATAAAATACTTACATCACAAAGAAATTTCTTCAAAACCGGTGCCACAAAAGATATACAATTCAGATTACAACAACTTGCCACATTACGCAAAGCATTGAAAACTTATGGTAATCGTATTATAGAAGCTTTAGATAAAGACTTTAAAAAACCTAAATATGAAACAATTGCCACTGAAATAGCAGTGACCATATATGAAATTGACCATGCAATGAAACACCTACCATCATGGGTAAAACCAAAACGTGTCAAAACTCCAATAGTGCACCTTTTTTCAAAAAGCTATATTTTCCCTGAACCGTATGGTGTTGCACTTATTATTGGCGCCTGGAATTATCCCATAAATTTAGTATTGAATCCCCTCATTGGGGCTATTGCTGCTGGAAACTGTGCTGTGATAAAGCCTGCCTACACGGCACAGGAAGGTTCAAAAGTTTTATATGATATGATTAATGAGTTTTTCCCTGAAGAATATATTGCTGTGGTTCAAAAATATTCGGGGGTATATGATGAAATCCTGAATCAAAAATTTGACTATATCTTTTTTACGGGAAGTACTGATGTAGGAAAAACCATTATGCAGGCAGCAGCAAAGCAATTAACCCCTTTTACTTTAGAACTGGGAGGTAAAAGCCCTGCAATAGTATATGAAGATGCTGATATTGATGCATCAGCCCGCCGTATTATGTGGGGTAAGTTCATTAATGCTGGTCAAACCTGCATTGCGCCTGATTATGTACTTATTCATAAAAACAAAAAAGAAGAATTCATTAATGCATCTCAAAAATATATAACTGAATTTTATGGAAAAGATCCGCATGAAAGTGATGACTTTGCACGTATAATAGATAACGCACAGTATGAACGCCTTGCACGAATGCTTGAAAACTGTACTATTGCTATTGGTGGTCAAACGAACAAAGAAGAGCGATACATTGCACCAACGATTATCACCAATATTACACTTAACCATCCATCAATGCAGGAGGAAATATTTGGCCCCATATTACCGGTACTTGAGTTTACCTCTCTTGAAGAAGTAATACACATTGTTACCTTTTTACCAAAACCATTAGCTGCGTATATCTTCACAAAAAACAAAAGAATCTGGAAAAAGCTCATTGATGAAATTTCTTTTGGTGGCGGTTGTATTAACGATACTATCTCACACTATGTTTCTCCGTATTTGCCATTTGGTGGAGTGGGCTATAGCGGCATTGGACAATACCATGGAAAAGCAAGTTTTGATACTTTTACCCATTATAAAGGCATTTTGAAAAAGCCGTTTTTCATTGATACATTTTTACGATACCCACCTTACAATAAAGGAAAAGTATCTTTTGTAAAACGCTATTTCAGATTTAAATTGTAATTTTTATTTGACACTATTGGAAAATATATCTAAAATATAACTAGAAATAGATGATTGGTACAAAAGGATATTATATATGGGTTTAGCTTTAAAAACGTATGAGATATTTAAAGAAAATGAGGCTGCAACCAAACAGGATCTAAGGAAAACTGAATTGCGCTTAATTAAAGAAATTGAACAAAATCGATTCCATATGAAAGAAATTGAATTATCTCTTTTAAAAAAGATAGGAACTGTTCGTTCAAGTACAATTAAATGGATAATTGGTCTATGGTTTACTCAAACTATTGCAATAGCTGCATTTATCTATACTGTTATAGTACAAATTAAGTAATTAATATGGCAGCAGAAAAGAAAAAAAATACTAAAAAAACCAAAAAAACAAAAGCACCACAAGCTAAAAAACCACAGGATGCCACAGCACAATACATTAAAGCCATAAACCTTCTTTTAAAAAAATTGGATGAAGAAAGCCTGGACTTTTTATATGAACAGGCAAAGGTGCTATTACATAACTTAGAAGTTAAAAAATTGCAACAGGAATTTAATGAACTTGATGTTAAAACTATTATCTCAAAACGTCAGGATTACAGCAAAGATAAGCTTGAGGTAGTTGAGGCTGATGACCTCCGTCATTTTATTTTTGTTATAAACGGTGCCCGTAATTTCTTTAGTCGTGATGAAATGCGAAAGATAGTCAAACTTTGCCACAGTGCACCAACGGTAAAAGATGGCATGCGTATGTTATACCACTGGTTTGAAAAAAATAGAAAAGACGTAATAATTGATACAGTTATTGATGGGCCACATGACAAAGCACTTGAAACAATGTATAATCATATTGTAAATAACTATACTGTTAGCGATTAATAATATAAAACATCATTCATTTAGTGTTCATTTCCTTATTGGATCTATTGCCTATTAAATTACAATTAATATTTTTCATGCCATAGATACTACTCTTGCAGCCACCATATATACATTAGCAATAGGAATATCTTCTTTCTAATCTTATTAAGAATGTTATTGCCGTGAAATGGGAAAAATTATTGTAATTATAGTAATTATGGTTGTGTTCTTGCATATTTTAAGGGTAATCCCCAATAAAATCGGCATGCATGTACCCCCTCCTCCATATCAAATTCGAATAAATAGCTTTTATTTATTTCATATTTTAGATAGTTATCGGTATCATCATTTTCAGTTTTACAATTGAGATTTGACAAAAATTCAATAAATTCATCTAAAACATTATTAACACAGAACTCAATAGCCTTAGCCACACTCATCTTCCAAAGCTTTTTAACATCAAGTAAATACTCATACTCTTTAAATTGCAAATACAAGTGTACCCGTTTCCAGGGATTATTCAAATTCCTTTTCCTGTATGCAATGCTTTTAAATGCTTTAGCTCGTACCTTATCTTTTTTTGCAGCATAGATAATAAGATGGACTACTAAAACATGGAAAGGTATTTCTAATTGTTCAGCATTTTTTAAAAGAATTTCATAATGTTCATGGGAAATACAGGTTGTTGTTTCAAAATCCACGGTACACCTCCTTCTATGTATTCTTTAGATTATCCCACCATGTAACATACATGAATTATTTTGCAACATTTTTCCAATAAACTAACATAAATAATAAAAAAAATTGTGGACAGTTTTTGATATTTCATCTATATCAAATATTCACGTGTAATGAAATAAGGGTGTTTCTGATGAATCTTTTATAAAAAAGAAGTGGAAAATCTACAGCAAAAATAGGCTTATTCATTAACAATGGTTAGCGAAAATAATATTATACAGCTAAACAAAATAGAAATCACCGAACGGTATATAGTAATTCCCCGGCTTATAAGAGGGAAAGTACAAAAGATAGTTAAACCATTAAAGAAAGTAAAAGGCAACTGTTACTTTACCTGCAATATGCCCCATGCACTTATTAATTTTATTTACAGGAGTGTAAAAAAATTAGGGCTTACAAGTGTAAATCTAATTTTTTCTCGTGGAAATGTACGCATTAAAAATAGAATTGTCCATAATGCGGTGTTATCAACAATACTGGATTGGGATTTAGGAATCTCATTTATAATACCCCTTAAACTGCGGTACAACACATTTGTTACAATTGAAGTAGATAATAATGATTACAGTGTACGCTTAATGGAGCTGGCAATTCTCATTGCATTGATGGCTCATGCACATCCATCTCAGTCTCGAAAAAAACATATAGAAAATGCACATAAAGTACTGACCCTTGGCTGGAAAAGTATAACACAATAGATTACCGCTCAATTTTTTCCGGTAGGCGGTACATGTATTTCTTTCGAAAAATAACCTCAGTTACAAATTTATCAACCCTGCGTGCAAACTGGAACAGTCGCCATATAAACGCATCACTTTTATAATATTTTGCTATCTCGTCAAGAGTCAATGGTTGTATTGATTCATCTATTGATGCAAAGAAATAATTTGCAGCTTTTATAAACGCAGGTATCAGGTCTTCACGCTTTTCCTTATACAGGTTTGCTATACAGTCAATAACTACCGAACGCAAATCATAATACCTATCCAACACTTCCTGTAAAAATAAAGCCCGTATAATCGCGCGTAAAAACCATGGTGTATTTTTCAAAAACAGCTCTGCATTGAGCTGTTCAACACCATTAATACGATATAACGGTGTGCTGGTATCAATATATAGCAGAGTATCATTTTCACCAACATAATTCAGGGCACCATCAACCGAAACCAACACCCAGTTTGATATTTGCCCATCAATACCCACTTTCAAGGAACTATCGCTCATATTAAAACTATACCATTTTTTTAGCTCAGATAGTATCTTAGTAAACAAGGCCACCGCATTGCGTTCATCTAAACGTTTTACCAGAGAATTGCCAACCATCTGCGGGTTAACTTTTTTCTGACCAGCATATACGGTATACCATCCATTGCTTTTAAAATAACGAAACTGCTGCTCTGGAACCTGAATGCCAATTTTTTTTGTAAGTATTTCTCTGTACTCATAATACACTTTCTTCAGTGCTTCCACATCATCAAGTGTGTCGATAGGGGGCATCCGTTTCCACACCCAATCAGACTCTGCAATTTTCGTTTTGATAAATGATTGATTCAATGTTGATCCATGTATGGTTTGCATCACAGTGGATATTTCGCCATATCCTAATATTTTTAATGTAAGCTCTTCACGATACAATCGTGTAAAATCTTTTGTAAATTGCCGGTATAAACTCATATCCTGTATAAGATTATCACGAATACGGTCATATATTTCAATAATAGACCAAATATTTTGCACATCAAATTGTGATAGGACTAATTCCTGTAAATTTTTTGCCTTATCAAATTTTTTAAATGTTGGAAGGTATCGCTCTAAATACGGCAATTGTTCCTTAACAAGTTTCTCAATTGAAAGGTTTTCCTCACCATAAAAAAGGTTATACAGATTATGAAGCGCCCGTGTGTTTGCAATATGCCGCACCAAATACTGATAAAATCGTATCTTATCAACGGTAAGTATAGCTTTATTTCCACGCATAATCGTTATTATTTCATCATGTTGACCAAAAAGTCCTTTTATAATATCAATACTTTTGGCATGCTGCACGGCATCTTTTAATACAAATCCTTTAGATGTTTTATCCCAGATAGTATAAAAATGTTTGGAAAGGTTACTTAGTTCAGTATCAACCGATGCTAATTGCATAAACCGTATTCGCTTCCGTTTTAGTTCATACACTGTGTTTAATAGTGCAAAATGTTCTATGATATCTTTATGATCATCTTCCATAAGTCCCCTCACTGCGATAATGCTTGTAATGACTTCTGTATTGCAGCAACAACCAAATCTGCTTCCCGCTTTGTAATAATAAGTGGCGGTAAAAACTGAATTACTTTAGGATCATTGCCTGAATATACCACATATACTCCATTATCAAATAAAAGCTTAACCATGAAAAGCGCTGTCATCTCATCATTAAATGCAAGCCCCATCATGAGTCCCAATCCTCGTACCGTAAACGAAACTTTTGGATACTGCAACGAAAGCTTATTTAGTTTTTTTGTAAAATAATCTGCCATTTCATTCACGTTGTTTAACAATTTACTATCGCACATATCCAGAACCGCCATGGCTGCAAAGCAGCCAATTTCACTGCCACCAAACGTTGAGATATGAATAAAAGGGTTTTCTTTGAAAAAGAATGCATACTCTTCTTTATACACTGTTGCAGTAATGGGATATATTCCACCACTCATGCCTTTGCCCAACACCACTATGTCAGGCACCACATCAAAATGCTCAAAGCCCCACAACTTTCCCGTTCTACCAAAGCCAGTCTGCACCTCATCCATGATAAGCAGTGCACCTTGACTGTGGCAAAGCTTTTTCACCTCCTTAAAGTAATCTTTATGAGGCACCACAATGCCCAATGTTGCAGGAATTGTTTCAAGGATTACCGCAGCGGTATGTTCATCAATGGCTGCTTTCATTGCTTCAACATCATTAAATGGTACCTGGATAAATCCGGGTGAAAGTGGTTCAAACGGCTTTTTAAACTTTTCATCCCCCGTTGCAAGCGCCAGGCCTGTATGCCCATGATAACCACCAATGGCTGAAATGATGTTTGGTCGGCCTGTAACAGCACGTGCTAACTTGATAGCAGTATCTATTACCTCACCACCGGAAACACCATACACAACCTGATTTAAGCCAGGTGGCATAGTGGCTGCCAATTTTTGCGCAAGCATTGCTTTGGGATGGCTAATGAGATGGTGGTTACCTATATCATAACGCTGCATTGCTTTTTTAACCGCATCCATTATTTTTTTATTCCTGTGCCCCACATTAAACACACCTCCGTTACAATGGCAGTTTATGTACCGCTTGCCTGTAATATCGTATAAAAACACACCACGACGTTTATGTGGCACAAGCGCAATGTCATATTTTTTGTACATCTCCACTTTGCCGGGGGACACATACCGTGCATACAGCTCCATTATTTTTTCTTTGTTCATAGGCGCCTCCATTTTTATACTACAACACAATAGTCAATATGTCAAAATCATTTTTTTATTTTTGTGCGACAGTTCCGGCAGTTAGTCTATTGCCAGTTAATAACTCTGTTCCACGCCAAAAGCACCCCTGCCAGCCAGCGGAATAAACTCATACTCAGGATAAGCTTTCTTTAATGCAGTTGCTACCTGTTTTGCTGTAAACAGCGTTGATTTTACACCACGCCCAATATAATTGGAACCTGTATCAACTAAAAATTGCTTTTTACCATCAACTATTGAATTAAGTTTAATATGACCACCATGGGTTGGATTAAACGCAAACTCTTCCTGCTCTAAATAGTGGTGAGTAACTTCATGTGGTTTAGTTCCAGCAGAATAAAACTTTGGTGTATGCGATGATATTCCTGCTACCGAAGCAAGATAGGTTATATGTTCGCCAACTCGTAATGAATCAAGCCAGAATTTAAATTTTTCATAGCATACTCTTTCAATATTACGCCGCTCCTTGTACTTCCCAATTCTGAAATATTGCTGAATGGGAACAAATAGAGCTTTTAAATTATCTTTTTTCTTATAATCTAGAATCTGCTCGGGTACAAATGTTGTTGTAACAAATTGCTCTATATGTAATGACAATTCTGGATGCTTTTGATACAGCGGCCACTCATAAATAATCTTTAATGCTTTAGAAGCTAACGGGCTTGTAGCAAATGTTGATGTTGCTTTAAATAAAACATCCTCATTATGTGGATAAATAATTCCTTCAGCAGCAACAAGGCTATTGCTATTGTGATCAATTACATTTTTTATAATAATCCCTCCGTCATATTGAAGAAAAACACCCTGTTGCTTCTTTTTAAGATTATTATTGATTCTTAAAAGTATTGTTCCCTGTTTAATATCATCAATACTATCTACTTTTTGCCAGTATGATTCCATAATTCACTCAACCCATTAACCACACAAAACATTTAGCAAAATTACAAATAGTTTAATTACGCTAACTATAATATTATGTATTCATTACTTTTATCAGTGCCTGCTTTATTTCATCAAACGTAAACGGTTTAACAAGATACCACGAGAAACCATATCGTGCATAATCTGCAATAGCACTGTTATCAGCATATCCGCTCATCACAATTCCTTTTAAATTTTCCTGTATTTTCTTCATCTGGGCAAAAGCATCTACCCCACTCATACTTCCAGGAATGGTGATATCAACCAGCACACAATCAAATTGTTTGCCTTTTTCTTTTGATGCAATTATTTTTCCAATTGCATCATCACTCTGAGTTGCAGTGTCATAACTACACCCTAACATATCCAGCATCCCGGCTGTAACGTCAAGTATCTCCTGCCTATCATCAAGTATTAAAACATGAGCACTTATAGAATCAACTTTTGCTTTATGTGTTTTATTAACTGAAACATCACCTTTTATTTTTGGCAGATAAATTGCAAAATCAGTTCCTTTTTCAGAAGATGAAACTGTTATGGTACCTCCATGCTGCCGTACAATTGATAACGATGTGGTAAGTCCTAATCCAGTGCCTTCTTCTTTTGTTGTAAAATAAGGATCAAATATTCTATTAATATGTTCTTGCGAAATACCTTTTCCGGTATCTGAAAATTGAATCATGATATACTCACCATCAGGTAATTGCAATACATCAGGTTTATTCTTTAAACTCTTTACCGTTATTGTTAACACACCTGTATTTTCCATTGCCTGTATTGCATTTAAGGTTAGATTCCTGAATACATGCGATAGCTGATGCTCATCAAACTCAATATTTTCTATTTTATCATCAATATCATAAACAACCTTAACGCTGCTGCCATGTGTTATGAAATCCACAGTATCCCGAATCAATTGCAGTATATTACCTGTTTTTTTAATTGGTTTCCCACCTTTTGCATAGGTTAACAGTTGCCCTGTTAAAGATTGTGCAGATTTCACAGATTTTTTTATACCATCAATTATTTCTAAAAAATTATGTTTTTGAGTATTTTTCAACAGCATTAATGATGCTATTTCAGCATTACCCATTATTGAAGTAAGGATGTTATTGAAATCATGAGCTATGCCAGCAGCTAATATTCCTAAGGATTCAAATTGCTGCAGCTTAATAAGCTCGTTTTGCATTGCTAACATGTCGGTAATATCTCTTATAATTGTGACAGTACCAATAATAGTATTATCCATCTCAATGGGTGATGAAGCAACCGACACATCTATTGTTCTATTATTACAATGGCATTTAAGATGATAATGTACAACGGGCTTTTTCAACTGAATACATTCTCCAATAGGGTCAACCACGTTTTGAACGGTTGATTCTGCAAAATTAACTAAAGCTCTAACATCCTTTCCTAATAAAATTGTATTATTAAATAATAAATCAGCTTGTTTATTGGAAAGAATAATATTACCCCTTTCATCAGTGCTTATGAAAGCATCACCAATTGATTGGATAGTAATAAGCAACCGCTCCTTTTCAAGAAGCAATTGCTCCTGAGTTTTTTTATGCCAGTACAGCTCATTTTCAAGCTGCTCTGTTTTAATTTTTACCTGTCTACGTAGTGAAGCATTCCAGGCAATGATACCGATTATTACAAGCAACCCTCCAAATAGCAATACTGTCAGGATATACCAAAATTCTTTTTCCTGGTAAAATGGACGTGGTGCCAGTGAAATCCATCTCTGGTAAATAGCACGCCTTTTACTTTCAGGTATAGAATCCAGAGCCTTAGAAACAATTGAATAAAGTAATTGATCATCACTGCGAACACCTATACATAAATTCCAGTCATATCCCACATTGCCAGCAACACGTAAATTTGTAATACTATAAGTATCTACCAGATACGACACTGTTGAAAGTGAGATAATCATTGCATCATATTCACCAAAGGACAATTTCATCAAACCTTCAGTTTCGTTTTTTACCGTCTCTATAGTAAATGATGGATATCTCTTTTTAATAAAGTCAATCACCGCATAACCCTTCACTGCTGCAATCTTCATCCCGGCTAAACCATCCAGGCTATTAACTTTTGTATTGGATTTTTGCACAACAATAACGTTGGGGATTCGTACATATGGCTTTGTAAAATGTAAAAACGAATGTCGCTCAGGAACATCCTGGATTGAAAGAACAATATCCACGTTTCTATCTTTTGCTGCTTGCAACACATCTGCCCATGACTCCTTCATTTCTATAGTAAATGTTAGTCCAAGCTTTTTACCTATTTCATTTAAATAATCCTGGCTTAACCCAATAGGATTTCCCGTATGGTCAGTAAAATCAATGGGTGGATAATCCGGGCAGGGTGCAGCAATTACAGGTTTTTTTAATGATTGTATATAATCCTTCTCCTCAGGAGTCAAAAATAAAGAGTTAGTATCTTCTGATGAACAGTTTGGGATAATTAATATTGTCAATATACATATTATGTTTATGTATGTATTTAATTTTGCTGTCCGGCATGTCAGTAAGCATTTCATAACACTTTTATATGCTATAACGTGGAAGATAGCAAGATTAATTTTTTTATTATGCGATAGTTACTGCTGTAATTTTTCCATTCCTTTTATTTTTTCCCCACTTCTTATCTTTTTTTGTCCAAGTGAAAATAAACGAAAAGATTAAATAAAAAGTGGTTATGGTCTTTCTAATATATAGCAAACTTTTAATGGCACATACCTCTAATATTAGACTTGACCTCTTCAAAATAGTTGACAGTACCACAATAAAAAATAATTTTTAGTATATAGCAACAAATAAAATATTTTTAGAGGATAAAATGAAAAAAATATTTTTTATGTTTTTATTTTTTACGTATTTGCTTTCAGGATCAGGATTTACTGAAAAAAATGCAAAAAGAGAAGTCAATATTAAACCCAATGTACAAAGTGTTGATATTGAATTTAACGGTGAGCATTTAAAAGGATATTTTTTTATTGTCGATGTAAGGACCAATGAAGAAAAATTAAAAAATATTGAAGAAAGAAAAGCTAATGGATCAGTATTTATTTTTTTTCAGGGACATGCACAGAGAGCTGATGATGCCTATACATTTACCAAGGAGCTTGCATTACAATCAAAATCAGGTATTGTAATAGTACCATTGTGCGATACACCTTTTGGGAAGGATAAAAATTTAAGGGGTGATAATGGGAAGGAAATTGTATTATTTTATTTAATTAAACAAGCTCTTAAGTATTTAAACATAAATGTTGTTGAAGATATTCAATGGAAAGATATTAAAATAGATGGAAAACCGTTTAAAGATCCTGAAAATGCAATTGATGTTAAGCTTTCAGCTGTGGGATGGAGCCATGGAGGTATCTTAGCTCGCCGAATGGCAAGCAAATATACTTCATTTGAAAATCTTGTACAAATATGTCCTGCTGGTTTCACTAAATGGTCAGAAAATTCTTGTCAGGCAAGCTGTTGCGTATTGTCATCATTTAACTGGGAAAGTTTACGTATTGGATTTACTGAAACATTTAAAGGTCATTTTTGTGATGTAATGGGTGCAGGCTGGGGAATAACAAAGGGGCTAACCGGTGATACAGTAAGATCATGCTATTCATGTATGTATGGTAATTTCAATATTTTAAAAATATTCAGACCATATAAGGATATAGCTGATGCAACGTTATATGCTGATGATACTAATTTCCCTGTGGTAAATAAAAAACACATACTTGTCATATTTGGTAAGGATGATTCGCTTTTTGACGACGAGACATTATTGAAGTATGATAAAAATAATGAAGCAATTAAAGAACAATTTTTTAGTAAATATTATGAAAAATCGATTATATCAAACACAAAACTTGATGTAAAGGTTTTGCCAGGAAAACATATTGGGCCCATAACTCATTATGATATTTACGTTGATACTATCGTAACTTTTTTGGAAGAAATACACGAATGAAGAATGGAAGTACCAGGAGAGATACCACAGTACCGTAATATTAATTATTCAGCAGCATGAATATATTCATTAAACAGTGAAGCGATAAGGGCTACACTATAAATGAGAGCAGAATATTACAAGAGGTTTTGCAGTCAATAGAATAAGCTATAATAAAGCATACCAGATAGTACAGGTGGTAGAAAATCTGCTAAAATAAAAATCAATTAATGTATGTTAAAAATAATATTTAACTTCTGCTGCTAATGCAGGTCTATTGTCAAATGAGGAAAAATCTGATAAGTTGTTTTCAGTAACTATCGCATATAACATATAGAAAGTCAGATCACAATCTTCTATTACATTATACACCACTGACGGGATAAGCATTGCACCATGCCCTTCAAAATCAAGAATAGTTGTTGCACTGGCGCTAAAGAGTGAAGCTCCAGAAAAACTTACCGATAACCCCGCATAATGCCTGTTATATGTCAGGAAATGATACGCAAGCGTACGGTACCGTTCTTCATTCATTCCGTATATCAAACTTTCAGAATATGCCTGGTACAATTCATCATTGTTAGATAAACAATACCCATTATAAAAATACTCAAGAAGGATACTGAAACCACTTTCAAAAGAATAATCATAGCCTGTACCCGCAATGTAGTAAGTACTATCTCCATCTTTATTCGCAAGGAAGCTTCCACGCAACAAACCATCATACACTTGCAGCGAAATGTCTGCGCCCCCAACATATCTTTGCATTATCTTCCCAGCAAGCATTGCAATCTCGGTAGTACCCCACACCACTTTATTGCGCAAAAGGTACACTGAATTACCAACACTATCATCAAACTCATTGTATTTCCGTTGAGGTACATACACAAAACCCAATTCAAAATAATGTGCCGGGTATAATTCAAGGCGCAGTGCATCCACTCCTTTTGTTTCCTCTGCTCCTTCAAACGCAAGCGGCGATATTGGGTTTACAATATCAAGCGGATTCCATATCTTCCCGCTTCCAAAACGCACCAGTTGTCTTCCCACAGTAATGGTGGATTTCCCTATAACAAATTTGCCAAATGCACGGTGCAGCTTTAAGCGATAGTACCCAGTATCGTTGCGATAATCATAATAATCTGTATATATTGTATCATACGAAAATCCAATCCACGTTGCATCAAATGTTCTGCTCTGGGTGTAATTTGATACGATATACTCATTATCTATATCCGCATGAAATATGATATTCTGTCCAATATCACAATGAGGAGAGAGGCGTACCCTATTAAGATCGGTTAATAATAGCTTTTTTCTGGGAATATAATCGGAAGAATAATATTCATTGCTTTCATAAGCAATAAATAGATTTTTGTAATAGCCACCAATGGAAAATGGAATATCCTTATTTTCCAAGTTCTCCTGTGCATATACCATTGTCAATCCGCTATACAGTTGTGCCATTAAACTTAATGCTGAAAGGATGAATATTATAATCCAGCTGTATTTGTATATGTTCATACTTTTTTTAATTAGATGTAATGTATTCTCTAACAGTTTTCTAAGAAATAATTCTTTAAAAATTTTTATGCCAACTGAAGTATGTACTATTTTACATTTTGTGAATCTTTTTAAACGTATGCTTATATTGTAATGATACTTTACCTTTATTCATAAAGTGACAATGTATCTATTATTTACTACCCACAAGCTGTCAATAAAAGAATTTACAAAACAGTTGTTGGAATATATTCTGCATGTATACATTTTATTAGCGCATGCAGCTATCATTACGCAATATTTTATTTTTTATCTTCTTAGTAGCAGGGTTAGATATGTCTTTAAAAAAACAATTATCACGTTCAATCATAGTTTTTTCAACACTAATATTCATTGCATTTGGCATACTATTTGGAAGCTTTGTATATTACAATTACCAAACAAGTATTTCATTACTTATGCAACAACAAAACCTTGCATTGAAGTATTTCATTGAAGGTTATTTTGTAAAAATGTATAATTATATTTATATTTTAAGTAACAATGATGCCATAACTAACGTATTATTGCGTGATGCCAATAACAAAAGAACTGTATTAAAAATTTTTAAACATTTTGAAAATGCTGATAAAGATATAAACTATCTTTATGCAGGGTATAAAGATGGTTCATTATTGATTAATGACTATACTCCGCCAAAAGGTTTTGATCCAAGAGTAAGGCCCTGGTATACAATAGCACTTAAAACCGCACCTGAAATTTCTAATGGCCTTGCCTATCAAGAAATAAAAACAAAACAATGGCTGGTATCAATAAGTAAAGTATTATATGATAAAAACAATACCATCTGTGGCGTTATAGCTATTGATACTTCTTTAGAAAAATTAGCAGAAATAATTAATGCCACTAATAAAGGCTTTGCATCACAACACAGTTTTGTTATAACAAATGATGGTACTATTATTATTCATAAAAATCCCAAAATGCTGAGAGAAAATTTTTTTAAATTATCAAAGGTTACCTATTCAGCAAGCGGTGCTTCATATGCTTACACCTTTGATGGTATAATGAAAACTGCCTATATCCATGATATAGATAAAATTGGATGGAAAGTAATAACAGAAGTAGATAGATCAGAAATAACCAATATCGTGATTACTCGATTTTTTATAAGCACCCTGGTGATAACTTCAATTGCTTCTTTATTTGGACTTTATTTAAAAAAAATATTTTCCCATGATATTATTATACCAATTTTATCATTGGCCAAAAGGGTTACATACATAGTAGAAGCAAAATCAGTTGATGATAATTATTCATATCCTGATAATGAAATAGGAGTAATTGCACAAAATCTTGAGCAGTTGACAAAGGAAAAACTTTATCAAAAAAATATGGAGCTTACAAAATTAAACGATATACTCATGAATCTTTCATACATTGATGAATTAACCAGTTTATATAATAGAAGAAAGATGGAAGAAGAATTGATAAAAGAATTTGCTCGTTATACAAGGTACGGGAGAGAGTATTCGGTAATATTAATTGATATTGATTTTTTTAAAAAAATCAATGATACCTATGGACATGATGCTGGTGATTATGTTTTAAAAGAATTAGCCCTTATATTTAAACATAATTGCAGGAAAACAGATACAATTGGTCGTTGGGGAGGTGAAGAATTTTTGATTATATGCCCTGAAACCAATATATTGCAGGCATATAATCTTGCTGAAAATATTAGAAGCAACGTTGAGCAACATGTATTTATCACGATACCCAAAGTCACTATAAGTGCAGGCATTGGTGGAGCTTCCCATGATATGGTTGATATTTATGATAGTATTAAAAAAGCAGATGAAAACCTCTACAGAGCAAAACAAACAGGTAGAAACAAAGTGGTATACTAAAAAAGCAAAACTTTTAGATATTTACTTTATCCCAACACACTATCCCAATGAATTTGCTTCTGGTAAACCAGCGGATCCTTTCACTAAAAAGCATTGGAAGCACTTATTGGGGCAGATACTATCATCAGGTTCTGTGATGGCATTCTCAATAAATTACAATGAAATTTTAGATATAGTGCAACAGGCAAGCAGAAAAGTAAAAGAGCTGTTTCCTGAAATACTATAAATATGGCTTTTTGGTTCTTTTGCCACGGGGAAGCAAACAGGAATGTATACTATTTTTTTCTTTTAACTTTAACATCTTTTACAATTGTACCATCAACTATAGATATAAGACGGTGTGCACGCTTCATTACCATAGGGTCATGGGTGGAAAAAAGAAATGTTATCTGCTTTTCTTTATTCAGGTGTTCCATTAAATCAAGAAGTGCACTTCCGGTTTTCTGATCTACATTGGCAGTAGGCTCATCAGCTAAAACTATCGCCGGGCTTGAAACAATTGCACGTGCTATTGCCACACGCTGCTGCTGCCCACCAGAAAGCTCGTGCGGAAGTCGGTGCATTTGGTCTTTTAAGCCTACAAGCTCCAGTACTTCAGCTGCTTTTCTTTTACGGTAACTATCGCCCATACCCTGTAAAAGAAGGATGTACTCCACATTTTCCAATGCAGTCAATACCGGGATAAGGTTGTATGCTTGAAATATAAATCCAATTTTAAAAAGGCGCAGGTGCGATAGTTCCTTTGGACTAAGCTTTGAGATATCAGTACCTTCTATATATACATTTCCTTGTGTGGGATAATCCAGCCCGCCAATGCAATTAAGCAGTGTGGTTTTCCCCGAACCTGAAGGTCCAGCTATTGCTGCAAACTCACCTTTATGCAACGAAAGATATACTCCACGCAATGCGTTCACGATTTGACCATCGGAATGATAATCTTTCATGCAATTCACTACCTGTATGATTTCCATAGTACCTTCCTTTGCTATATAAAATGTAACGCATCAAGTGGTTTAATTTTTGCAGCCTTATATGCCGGATACAGTGATGCAATAATGGTGTTACATAGTACTATGGTTGTTGCAACCACTACATTTGTTGCGGTAAGATACGGATAAACAACAGTACCTGTTCCCCATACCCGCATTGACTGGCTGTAAAACGCAAAGTTTATACCTGTTGTTCCGGTAATAACAACAAGCAGGTATGTAATGACAATACCTGCAACAATACCAAGCATCCCTAAACCGCATGCTTCAAGTATAACAATAGCGGCAATCCACGATGGCTGTGTACCAATTGATTTCATTATGCCAATTTCACGGTATCGTTCCATTATTGCCATAATCATGGTATTGGCAATGGTGAAAATAATTGAAATAAATATAATTGCCAGAAACACATACATCATGGTATCAAAAAGTTTTATGGCCTGCACAATCTGTGGTGCCATTTGTTTCCAGGTAAGCACTTCAAGGAAGGCCTTATTCATTGATTTAATTGATGAAGCAACTTTATCAGCAAAATCTTTATCCGCGCACCGTACTATAATTTCAGATATAGCATTCCCAAGACCCGATATTTCCTGCGCTTTACGTATGCCAATATATACCACATATTTATCAAAGCTTTCAATGGGCGATTGATATAGCCCCTTAACAATAAATGCATGCGCAGCAAGCACACCGTGTATATCCTGCAGCATCACCACACATTTATCGCCAATGCCAATGCCAAGCTTTACCGCCAGTGAACGTGAGATAAGTATATCATTGCTTGAACTGTTCATAATAAAAGAACGTGTATCACTACCAGCATATTCATATATATTTGACACGCATTTTTCTTTATCAGGTTCAATGCCCATAACCAGCACACCCTGTGATGAGCGACTTGACTGCACCATAGCTTCAAACTTGACACGCTGTGCAATACACCCTACCCCATGAATGCCTTTAATTGCGTTCAATGAATCATCAGGAACAAATGACAGTGCAAGCTTCATATCATTGAAAAAACCTTTTTTATGTATAGCCACATGCCCCAGCGAAGTGTTAATGGTATTTTCAAGCATCTGCCGGTTAAAGCCGTTCATGATTGCCATGGAAAACATCATTACCACAAGCCCCACCACAATGGATGAAGCAACAATGAGTGAACGGCGCTTGTTTCTAAATACATTGCGCCAGCCAATCAATAAC
Source organism: Spirochaetota bacterium (assembly GCA_040756435.1). Lineage (NCBI taxonomy): Bacteria > Pseudomonadati > Spirochaetota > Spirochaetota bacterium. The sequence goes on from JBFLZD010000030.1 coordinate 43,150, forward strand.
ACTATTTTTAGATGGTGCATGCGTATCATGTGTTTATTACCTTATTAAATATGCCGTATTGCTTCAACAGGATGAAGCCTGCTTGCACGCCGTGCTGGAAATATGCAAAACAAAAGTGACACAACCATGGTCAGCGCAGCAGTAACTACAATATTAGCGATAGTTACTGTGGCAGGGAATATGGTTGTGGTAATACCCCACACGGCAATCTCTTCAGCATATTGAGAGTAATCAATAGGATGCACTGTAAAATAATACGAAATACCAGCACCAAGCGTTACACCCAACACCACGCCAATCACTGTAATGAAACATGTTTCGGTCATGACAAGTGCAATAATCTGACCAGGTGTGGTGCCTACTGCTTTCATGATGCCAAGCTCACGTGTACGCTCATACACCGACATCTGGATGGTGTTGAGGATGCCAAACGCCACTACTAAAAACAGCATCAGATCAAAAAGATAACCACTGACATCATCCATGATTATAAACTGCACAAGCTCAGGCATTAGCTTTTCCCATCCTAATACCTCTAAATTGCTTTGCAGTTGTTTTGAAAGTGTAGTGGTAATAGTATCAACCTCATCTATCCGCACTGCACGAATAACATACGCGTGAATGTAGCCCATCATGCTGAACGTTTCATCGGCCTGCTGTATTGGCATCTGCAGCAAAAACTTATCATATTCAGGGTTTCCACTTTTAAATATGCCAGTAACAGTTAAGTGTTCAGCTGCAATGGACCCGTCAAATCCCTGCGAAATAATGGCAATGGTATCGCCAACATCTACTTTTAAGTTTTCAGCTAAGGTGGCACCTATCACTGCATGAGTATTATCACTATCACTCAGGTAACGCCCTTTAATTATACAACGGTGCAAACCGCATACCTCTTTTTCTCGCAGTGGCTCAACACCCTGTATCATGACGCCTTTTGTTGTCCCACCTTTTGCAATAAGGGCATCACACATGATACGCCTGCAATAAGCACGTACATGTTTGTTACTGGAAAGCGCTTTCTCTATGGATTCATCATCTTCAAATGCATAATCTATTGTTTTATTTTCCCAGTAGCCTTTTTCATGGATGTGAATATGTCCCATCACAAGGCCCGTTGCATCTTCTATCATCTGGTCATGGCCACCTTTGGCAAACGCATTGAGAAGAATTATCATGGCGCAACCCACAACGATGGTGCACAACGTAAGTATTGTACGTCGTTTATTGCGCCATACATTGCGCCATGCTAACAGGCAGATTATTTTAAAATCTTTATTCACTTTTTGTTCGTTTTGAAGTTATGGTATAAATTTTATAGTATGATTCAAGATGACTACTACCTACCTGTCATTCCGGGCTTTACCCGGAATTTTTACGGCACACAGTCATTCCGGGCCTGACCCGGAATCTTTACGTCACACTGTCATTCCGGGCCTGACCCGGAATCGCTATCCACATCAATAGAGATCCTGAATCAAGTTCAGGATGACTTGTTGCCTACCTGTCATTCCGGGCTTGACCCGGAATCGCTATCCTCATCTATAGAGATCCTGAATCAAGTTCAGGATGACTTGTTGCCTACCCGTCATTCCGGGCCTGACCCGGAATCTTTACGTCACATTGTCATTTCGAGCGTAGCGAGAAATCTTTTCTTTGTACTGTAAGATTTCTCCCATTATAACCTTCACTTACGCTGCAAATTTTGAAAGGAAAATATATATTCTGGTATTTCATTGTCAAACTGAATATCCAGTATTTCCATTTTAGTGTAGCGGTCAGGTTCGGCAATCGTTTTCATTGTATACACCGTGGGGATTTCCCTGCCACCCATTATCTTTACATTGCTACAGGTTAACAGTTTGGTCATCTGATTGTGCTCATTATAAAACTCTTCCCTTACTGGCAGTAATTTAGTAACACTGGCATAATACACTATTTTTCCCCACACCACTGCTACATTTGGCTTTGGCACAAGCACCACTTTAAAACATTCAACGCCATCAACGGTTTCCCTGCCTTCCAATGTATGAGTATAGTCATCAATAAGGCTTGATTGTTTCACAATGTCATCATTGGTAAAGTCCGAACCCATCCACGACTGAAGCATCATGGACGGCGATATCTTTATTGTCTGCTGCAGTTTTGGCACATAATGCCACATGTTATCCTTAATCAAAAGAAATCGGTTGCCGGCATCTTTTTTGGGCGATAGTATCTGGGCAAAAGACATTCGCTTTAAACGATTGTCATAGGATACAAGCTTCAATGTGCGTTCCCACCTTCGCGTTTTTATGGTGATAGCAACTGTTGATGTGGATGTATTGCCGCGAATAGCTTTTTCTGACTTCTCAATTATTTCTTTTGCAGATTGGGCTGCAACAACTGAAGACACTAAAAGGATTGTTACTATATAGATATACTGTTTCACGATTATACTCCCCATTAGAATAAATATAAAAAAGCTACCATAACCACACATAGTCCTAAAAACGTTTCTGGTGTAAAACCCATGATTATCAAAACATGTAATACAACATCAATAAAAGTCCACTGTCAATATAAAATTACATTGACTAAAAATTTATATTCTGCAAATTTTAACTATACAGTAACTATCGCTTATACCTTGCTGTACGTTATACATATCAGATAATTTCAGAAAAATTTATCA
>JBFLZD010000031.1 GCA_040756435.1 Spirochaetota bacterium
AAGTGGAGTCGGTTTTTGGGCATATCAAGTGGAACAGAAATTTTAAACGCTTTCTATTACGTGGGCTTGATAAAGTGAAAATTGAATGGGGATTATTGAGTTTAGCCCATAATATGATGAAAATTCCGGCATTTTCGGCATGAAAATGAGTAGTAAATGGGATTTTTTAATTTTTTTCAGTATCAAGTACTTAAAATAAAAAAAAAGGCCGTCCCATAGTTTGTTTTGAGACGGCCCCTATTTTATATTTTATTCAAATTGCCACATTTAGGAATAATTAATGAAATGAACCTGGAATAAATATAAATCATTGTTAATAGTGGCTATAATTGTGATTATTTAATTTATTTATATTAATACAATTATTATCTAATTGATTAATTCTATAGCTGGCGTATGTCGATTAATATAATACATTGGTACTGGGAGTTTAATATTTTGTAGGGTTAATGTTACAATGTATGACTTTAAACGATATTCCTTCCCGGAAGAAAGGAAAAAGAATTCTTTTATTTATGGTTTTTTTTCACTGTTATTTATACTTGTGATAGTGATATTTACATTAATTGCTGATAAACCACAGAATAATAATAAAAAAATTGTTTCATCAAATCTGTCATCAGTTGAAAACAAACTTATTATTGATGGCATAAAGATGGAAGATGATACTCCCCCAGCTGAAACTGAAGGTGAGGTTATATTTGATGATAATTTTGATGATGATATAGACCTTTCAAATACTGTTGTGGTAGATACCTCCAAAAGTAAAAAAAAAGAAAAAAATTATACTATTGAAGAATTGAAAAAAAAAGATAAGCGCTGGCACCATACTAAATATCAAATACAAAAAAATGACAATATATGGAAGATAGCTCAAAAATTTGATACAAATTATAAATTGATACTTTTAGCAAATAATATAGACAATCTAGATATTCTAAAACCTGGGAAGATAATTATAGTTCCTAACAGGAAAGGAGTATTCCACAGAGTAAAAAAAGGTCAATCATTAATGGCAATAGCTTGCCTTTATAAAATTCCTTTACACAATATCATCATTAATAATTCATTAAAAGATTCAAATTGCATTTTTCATGGACAAACCATTTTTATACCAGATACACGTGTAAATGTAAGTAATATTAATGATGGTACGTATATAGTAAAAAAAGAGAAATCAAAAGAAAATAATCAGATTAAATCAAACATATCGTTACTATGGCCGGTAAATGGCAAAATTACATCCAGTTTTGGGAATAGAAGAAATCCATTGGGCAAAGGCCGTCAATTTCACTGTGGATTAGATATCAGTTGTGATGTTGATACACCGGTAAGGGCTGCTATGGATGGGACTGTAATCTATTCAGGATGGAAGGATGGTTATGGAAATGTAGTTGTCATAAAACACAATAAAGGGTATATTTCTGTATATGGGCATAACAGCAATAATTTGGTTAAAGAAGGCGATAGTGTGCAGAAAGGGCAGGTTATTGCAAAAAGTGGCATGACGGGTTCAGTAACCGGAGCACATGTACATTTTGAATTCAGGAAATATATAACGCCACTTAATCCTTTACGATATTTAAAGGAAAAATAATGGGATTCATGTATAATCATATTCTTCGAATTCTTAATCGTTCTATATGTATTGTATTTTTATTGGTAAGTACTATATTTGCTACCGGCCAGATGAAATATGATAATCCTAACCAGATTATCCCTGTATTTTATACCCAAAATGATTATGTTGCATGGAAAGCGATAGTTAAGGGGAGAATTATAAGCATTGGGGAAAGGGAAGATACGGCAAAACAGGAATTAACCCGCACAGTACAACCTAAAACAAAAGTAACTGTCAGGCTTTATAATACTGACGGCATTCATAAAGGAACAACGTTATATGTCATAAATACTAATAATTTAATTGTTTCCCGTTTTACAGTTGAGACTATTTTCCGTTCACAATCATTTGGAGATATGCTGGTTGGGTATGGATATTTCAGGTTGTCAACAATAGGTGATAGGGTTGTTCAACGATTTGAAGGTGCATATCCTGAATTTGCAAAAATTCATAAAGCACGCGGTGATTATTATAAAAACACTGGCGAATTTGGCAATGCCATAAAAGAATATAATCAGGCTATTATTCTTGATGCTAACTATCCTGAAGCTCATATTGAACTGGGTAAAATATATTTCAATGATAATGTTTTACAATTTGCTTTTAATGAATTTGAACAAGCATACAAAAATAAAGATAGGATAGTTGATAAGCAAGATACATATGAGTTATTATATTACATGGCAAAAACACGATTTATAGAAGCATATGAAACAAATATACCTGGTTCACTAAAAGAAAAATATATTAAAGATGGTATTAACTATGCAAAAGAAGCATTAACCATTATGCCTGATTCAGTTGAAGATTTGTACATGCTTGGTATCATGTATTATAAAAACACAGATCCTGATGATGTTCAAGCCAAGAAGACCTTTGAAAAAGTTATTGAGTTAGATCCAACCCATACAGGTGCATATATAGCATTGTCTGAATTATATTTAAAACATAAGAATAATAAGAAGGCAAACTATTATTCTAAAAAAGCACTTGAAGTGGATCCAGCAAATGAACGTGCGCGATTTATATATAGAATAACACAAGAAAAGTGACGTGGATGAATATATTTGAATTATGATTATAATAAAACCATAATAAATACAGTAAATATACTTGACTATTATCAATAATGCTGCATAAGCTGTTTACCCCACATTAATATATTCTGTTATAGGATAGTTTCTATGAATGAATTCTTGCAAAATGAAATTGTGCGTTCCCTATTGCCATTAATTATTATAAATGCACTGGCTGTACTAAGCTTTATTGTTTTCTTATTTATCTATCCTAAAAGGCCCAGGGATCCTGAAATAATAGCAAGGATGCATGAAACATTTATTGGGCTTATTTTCAGGGAATTTTGGTATTGGGTTAATCAGCCATTTATTAATTTTTTTATTTATTTCAAAATAAAACCTAATACTATTACTGCTATTTCTCTTCTTCTGGCTTTTGTAAGTGCTTATTTTTATTATATTGGGAATTTTGGTCTGGCAGGGTGGATACTCATAGTGAGTGCAACACTGGATATAATAGATGGCCGTGTTGCAAGGACTACAAATACCGTAACAAAATCAGGTGCTTACTGGGATTCATGTGTTGACAGATATAGTGAAGGAGTTGTGTTTTTAGGTATAGCAATGTATTATCAGCATAATTTTATTGCATTACTTGCCACAATAGTAGCTTTAATAGGATCAGAGCTGGTAAGCTACACTAAAGCACGGGGTGAAGCAATAGGTGTTACTACAAAACGGGGAGTAATGCAAAGAGCTGAACGATTAGCAATAGTATGTGTCATTTCAGTTTTACACCCATTCTTCCAGGTAATATTTACAAATTCATCGGTTAATCCTGAAATAGTTATGATTGGTGCTATGATTGTTATGGCAGTTACAACAAATCTTACAGCAGCAACCAGGATGCGAATTATTTTCAGGGAGATTAAACAAACCGAGAGCAATGTATGAAAAAACGTTTTCAATAAAAACATTAGGGTGTAAATGCAATCAGTATGAATCTGCTCAGATAGCTTCACAGTTTTTATCATCAGGATATAAAGCAGTCCCATTTGGCTCACCTGCAGATATTGTTATTATCAACACCTGCACTGTTACCGATAAAAGCAATAAAAAATGTCGTAACTATATCCGCCAGGGTGCAAAATTTTCAAAAACTGGCAAGGTTATTGTTACCGGTTGCATGGTGGAAACACATAAAGATGAACTTGATGCTATGCCTGAAGTACAGGCGTCATTTACAAACGTGCAAAAGGATCAAATACCAGTATTATCAGGAGCCATTGATTCAAGTACTGCAAATTCAATAAATGAAATAAATAATAATTACGCATTGCCGTTTATGCGTACACGCGGCTATATCAAAATTCAGGATGGATGTGATGGAGGATGCTCATATTGCATTGTACCAAAAGTGCGCGGCAATCCAACATCACGGCCGGTGGATGATATTTTAAAGCATGCACAATTCTTGATTGAACATAATTGTCCTGAAATTGTATTAACTGGCATCACTATTGGTAAATATCAGTATCATGATGATACATTAGCATCCATAATAAAAAAAATAATTGCTCTGGATGGCAATTTTAGGGTACGGGTAACTTCGGTTGAACCTACACACGTTAGTAATGAACTCATAGATATTTTGAAACATGATAAAGTTTGTAAACACATTCATCTGCCATTACAATCAGGATCAGATTCTGTTCTTAAGCATATGAACAGACCTTATACAGTCGATTTCTATGCAAAGCTCATTGACACAATAAGGACATCAATACCTGAGATTGCTATTGGCACCGACATTATCATTGGGTATCCATCTGAAAAAGAAGAAGACTTTACGGCAACGATAGATTTGGTGCGTATGCTGCAATTTGCCTATGTTCACCAGTTCAGCTATTCACCCAGGGAAGGAACAATGTCCAGTAACTATCGCCCATTACCATATGATAGTATTCATACACGAGCACAACGTTTGCGAGATGTTGCACAAGAGTGTTCATACCAATATCGTTTGCAGTTTTTACACACTACACGTCCTGCAGTTGTAGAAAAAGATGGCAATTGTTTAACAGCACTTACCGATAACTATCTAAAAGTTTCCCTTGAAGATAATCATTTTAACAGAAGTAGGTTAGGTACAATAGTACCCGTGAAGATCACGTTAGTATCTAGAGAAAAAATTGAAGGCTCAATAGAAATTTAAACATGAATTGTTGCTTTAAAACTCACGGTGGGCACTTGGCGCAAATTGATTGGAACAATGCAGTGGAGAGGTATCGGTCACCTCTGTCGGGTAGAATTGTAACCACTGTCCCCTGTTTTAAAGTGTTTGCAACCTGAATGCTACCGGCAACTGCAGCACCGCTTGACATCCCACAAAAGAGCCCTTCCTGTAAGGCTAATTTGCGTGCATATTCAAATGCAGTTTCATCATCAATGGTAATGATGTCATCAAGCATACCGGGATTATATATGTCAGGAACTATCGCTTCCTGCATATTCTTTAAACCCTGAATGGAATGGCCAACTACAGGTTCAACACCAATAATTCTGATTTTGGGATTATATTCTTTTAACCTTTTAGCTACACCCATAATGGTTCCAGTGGTTCCCAGTCCTGCTACAAAAGCACTTATCTGTCCACCTGTTTGCTTCAGAATTTCAGCGCCGGTAGTTTCATAATGCGCAAGTACATTTGCAGGATTGGAAAACTGATTGGGCATGAAATAGATGTCCGGATTTTCTTCATACATTTTATGTGCCTGGATTATCGCACCATCAGTACCCATACACCCTTCGGTTAATACTAACTGTGCGCCAAACGCAATGAGTGTTTGTTGGCGTTCAACACTAACACATTTTGGCATGCAAAGAACAACTTTGTATCCTAATGCAGAACCAACCATTGCAAGCCCAATGCCAGTATTACCACTTGTTGGTTCAAGAATAGTTTTGTCAGGTGTTAAAGCGCCCGATTCAATGGCTTTTTTAATCATATACCAGGCGGTGCGATCTTTTATGGAACCGCCAGGATTTGCACCTTCAAATTTTGCTAATATTCTGCTTCCTTTAGGTGAAAGTTTAGCTAACTCAATGAGAGGAGTATTCCCTATAGCAGTAATAAGGGAGTATGAAGTAATATTGATAGAATGAGAATTAGTCTTTTGCATATCAATAACTGTGATAAAAATCTAATGGCACTTAATATTATATGAATGAATATGTCAATTGTTATTATATCGCCATAAAAAAGGAAATACATATTTTTTATTGTGGGCGATAGTTACCGATGAAGGGATGTATGAAAAAAAATGAGCGGGTGATGGGACTCGAACCCACGGCGTTCAGCTTGGGAAGCTGACATTCTACCACTGAATTACACCCGCGTTTTAAACACTGAATTACACCCGCGTTTTAAACACTGAATTACACCCGCGTTTTAAATGCCGATCATTTTACTACCTTTTCTAGAGCAATCATAACATTTTTCAAGAAATTTTTTAAAATTTTCAATAATATTTTTGTTAGTAGTAAAACAATAAAAAAATAAACAGCCCCACAGCATAAAGTGATAGGGCTGTTTATTTTTAATATGGTTTCTTCATTGTAAAATCCCTTTTTCTTTTAACGCCTTATATTTTGCTGATCTATCAATATACTGAGTATGGAGTAGCTTATGAGCTAAATGAGAATTGGGATGCTCTAAGTATTCCTTATATATTGCTTTTATTTGGGGATTATCTTGTGATTTTCTCAGTGGCATTGATTTATCATAGGTATATACGCCTTTTGTCCTTTTATTTTTTATGGTAGTGTAGGTGGAAGCAAAGATGTTTGAAATATATTTAAAACTTGATATCAAAACTATACTCGTCGTTGATAAAAATAAAAATGATCTTCTGGTACGCTTCATATTTATCACCTCTCAATTAAAATAAAAATTTTTATAGAATAAACACATTGTCAGGATCCAATGGTTGACCACCGCCGTTGACACATCCGCCAGGGCAGGTCATCACTTCGATGAAATGATATTTTGATGTACCATTTTTAACCATTTCAATAACAGGTTTTGCATTTTTTAACCCAGATATGACACATACATTGATTGTTAACCCGCCCACAGGTATTGATGCTTCTCGTATTCCTTGTTCACCTCGTACAGATTCAAATTCAATGTTTGTAAGTTGCTTCCCCGTTACCGCTTCATAGGCAAACCTCAATGCAGCTTCCATAACGCCACCCGTAACGCCAAATATGGTAGCAGCACCGGTAGAAATACCCAACACTGGATCAGGATTTTCATGGGATATGTTTTTTAAATCAATGTTATTCTTTTTAAACATATAAGCAAGCTCACGAGTATTAATTGTAGCGTCTATATCTCTATAACCGCTTGCATTGAGTTCAGGACGCAACCCTTCAAATTTTTTTGCAATACAGGGCATGATAGAAACTGTATAAATATCTTTTGAATCCTTTTTGATCTTTTTCGCTCCATATGTTTTTGCTAATGCACTTAACATACCAATTGGTGATTTGCAGGTAGATAAATGCGGAATTAATTCTGGATAAAATGTTTCTACATATTTAATCCATCCAGGACAGCATGAAGTAAACTGTGGTAATGGTTTATCCACTTTTTTGGTAATGCGCTGAATAAGCTCAGTACCTTCTTCAATTATAGTAAGATCTGCTGCAAATTCATTATCCCATACAATATCAAAACCTAATTGCTTTAAAGCTGCCGTCATTTGTGGCATTGCATTGTATCCCGGTTCAAAACCAAAAGGCTCGCCAATTGCATATCGTACCGCTGGAGCAACCATTGCCACAACGGTTTTTCTTTTGTCATTAATTGCATCTTCTATATCAGTAATAAATGATACCTGTTCTTGTATAGCACCATATGGGCAATTGACAAGACATTGACCGCAATTAACGCACCCATCATAGTGATGAACAGTATGTTTGCTTGTGCTCTTCTTATCTTTGCCATCAATAATACCCGTGGGGCATACTTCTGTACACGTATGGCAGGCATGACACCTGCTTTGATCAACCTGTACGTAAAACGTTTTATCATATTCTTCAACCGATGGCACATAGTTCTTTATGGTAATTCCTTCGGTTTTAGAATATCTGTTACAGGATGCTAACAGCGGTAAAAGAAATGTACTTTTTAGAAGATCTTTTCTGGTGACATTCATTTGATTTCCTCCTTAACAAGTTGTAAAAAAATATACTATTAAAATATCTATAAATTGTTTATGAACATCAGTATAAAATGGTATTACAATTGTCAAATAAATAATACTATAAATATAAAATTATTATAAATATAGCATTAATTATATTGACAAAATGTATATGAAATATAAAAGGTGTATAAATATTTAAAGGAGGTGAGATTGTAGTATGGTTGATTCTATATTACAGGAATTAAATCCTCAAAATAAGGATTTATTGCTTGTTGCATTACAGAAGTTATCTGTACACGGCAGGCTTGATGAACATTTGTTAAGCAAGGTAGCACAACATTTCAATGTTTCACCTGCAAAGGTATATGGTGTGGCATCGTTTTATTCATTTATACCATTAGTATCAACTGGTAGATATGTTATTCGTATATGTAAAAGTATATCATGTGATATGGCAAATAAAGATGAGATAGTAACTGCAATAAAAGAATATTTAGGTATTGATAGTGGGCAAACTACCAGCGATAAGATGTTTACATTGCTTGAAACAAATTGTCTTGGATGGTGTGATGAAGCACCTGCAATGATTATCAATGATGTTCCTTATACCCATCTTACAAATGAAAAAGTAATAGCAATTCTCACGAAACTTAAAGAGGAACAATAAACTATAAAACTTCAATCAGGAGAATATATATGAAAAAAGTTTTAATTGTAGATGACGATCAGGATGTTGTTGTTTCGTTAAAAGCAATACTTGCATCAAAAGGATATACCGTATACGAAGCATATAGCGGAAAAGAGGGCATTGAAGTATTTAAAAATGTTAAGCCAGATGTTGTACTTTTAGACTTAATGATGGAACAGGTGGATACAGGGATTACTGTGTGTAAACAGATGCGTGCTGAAAATGCCAATGTAAAAATCTATATGTTGAGTGCAGTTGGTGATGAGGCTGCATCCACTATTGATGTGGCAAAAGCTGGCTTTAATGGAGCTATCTCCAAGCCTATTTCACCTGATGAATTATTGCGCCTGGTGGAGTAAAGGAGGATAACAATGGAGAATACTCTTGAAAAATTGCAGGAAAAATTTTCGTTAATTTTTTCGGTTTGCGATCATAGCAAAATAGTCAACGCAATTGTAAAAAAAAGTCCTGAAGAAATTATAGATGAAATTACAAAATCGGGATTGCGAGGAAGAGGTGGGGCAGGATTCCCAACCGGTATAAAATGGAAAGCAGCAAAAGAGGCTGAATCACATCAAAAATATGTGATATGTAATGCTGATGAGGGAGAACCCGGAACTTTTAAAGATAGAAAAATATTACGGGATCACAGCGAACTTGTGCTTTTGGGTATGTGTGCAGCTGCAAAGGCTATTGGTGCTACAACAGGATATATATATCTACGTGGCGAGTATGCATTTCTAAAACCACAAATAGAAGAAAAAATCAAAGAATATAATGAATTATTTAAAAAGCATTCTATTGATTTTACAGTCCGTCTGAGGATGGGCAGTGGCGCATATGTATGTGGTGAGGAAAGTGCACTTATTGAATCAATAGAAGGTAATCGTGGGGAACCTCGTAATAAACCACCATTTCCGGTTACCAGAGGTTTATTTAATTTTCCAACAGTTGTGAACAATGTAGAAACATTAGCCTATGCAGCAATCATTGTAGATGAAGGCGCTTCAAAATTTGCATCAATAGGAACTAAAGATTCAAAAGGATCAAAGATGTTCTCCATTTCGGGTGATGCAAAAATAAAAGGTGTCTTTGAACTCCCATTGGGTATGAAGGTACAAGAACTTGTGGATTTATTTTCTGATGGCGATACAAAGGCTGTTCAGATAGGAGGAGCATCGGGATTTTGTGTTCCGCGCAAACTATTCAAAGAAAGGATTATTGGCTTTGAAGGCATACCAACCGGGGGTTCTATAATTTTGTTTAATAGCTCACGATCAATGTATAGGGTTTTGATGAATTATCTTGATTTCTTTAAAGAGGAGTCATGCGGACAGTGTACACCGTGCAGGGTAGGTTGTCAGCAACTGTATTTAGGGATAAAGGCAATTCACAGTGGCCAGAAACCATTACAGTATTTACATGAATTACAACGGCTGGCCAGTACTATGGCAATAACGGCAAAATGTGGTTTGGGGCAATCGGTTGCCAATCCTTTTATTTCGATTAGTGAACATTTCAAAGAAGAAATTTGTTACTGATAGGGAGGTACTGTAATGAAAACAGTTATGCTGACAATAAACGATAAAAAATTTGAAGTACCAGACAATTATACTGTGCTACAGGCTGCAAAAGAAATGGGTATACAAATACCTACTCTTTGCTATCATGACGATCTTTGTGTGGCAGGTAATTGCAGAGTATGCCTGGTGGAACAAAAAGGTATGCGAGCACTACAGACTTCATGCACGCTTCAGGTAGCGCCGGGTATGACTATTTATACCAATACCAGACGTGTACGGGAGGTCCGCAAAACAATTATTGAGCTACTTTTGTCAGAACATGCTGATAACTGTACTTCGTGCTATAAAAATGGAAATTGTGAGCTACAGCAGCTTGCAAAAGAATATATGGTAGATGGCAATAAATTTATTAAAACAATACGGTATTGGAATATTGATGATTCTTCGCCATCAATAATTAAAGACGATAGTAAATGTATAAAATGTACTCGCTGTGTGCGTACCTGTGAGCAGTTACAGAGTGTATCAGCGTTATATAGTGCTCATAAAGGTGATCACACAAAAATAGCAACTTTTTTTGATAAGCCGCTGGATGAAGTAATATGCACTAATTGTGGCCAGTGTATAAACAGATGTCCTACGGGGGCTTTGATTGAAAAAAATTATATTCAAGAAGTATGGGATGCTCTGGATAATGAGGAAAAATTTGTAGTGGTACAAACAGCTCCTGCTGTGCGAGTAAGTATTGCAGAGGCTCTGGGCATAGGGGTTGGTAAAATCAGCACAGGAAAACTGGTAGCAGCACTGCGAAGACTTGGATTTGATGCAGTGCTCGATACTGATTTTACCGCTGATCTAACTATAATTGAAGAAGGAAATGAATTTTTGCACCGTGTTACCAAGGCTATTCGTGATAAGCAGAATGTTGCGTTGCCAATGACAACATCGTGCTCACCTGGCTGGATAAAATTTATAGAGCACAAATATCCTGATTTGTTAGCAAATGTATCAACGTGTAAGTCCCCACAGCAGATGTTTGGTGCTCTTGCCAAAACATTTTATGCACAAAAACGAAATATCGACCCTGCAAGGATGGTTACAGTTTCAATAATGCCCTGTACTGCAAAAAAATATGAGGCAAACAGACCCGAGATGTATTCAAGTGGCTATAAGGATGTTGATTATGTATTAACTACCCGTGAATTGGCTCTAATGATACAGCAAGCAGGTATTGACTTTGAGAAACTTCCTGAAGAAGATTATGATTCTATAATGGGTAAGTCCACTGGTGCGGCAGTAATTTTTGGAGCTACCGGTGGTGTTATGGAAGCGGCGTTGCGTACGGTTTATGAGATAGTTACTGGTAAAGAGGTTCCGTTTCAAAAATTAAATATCACACCGGTAAGAGGGATGGAAGGTGTTCGTGCTGCGTCAATTACTATTAATGGAACAAAACCTGAATATAGCTTTCTTGATGGGGTAACTGTAAAAGTGGCAGTTGCTCATGGTCTTGCTAATGCTGCACGCCTTATGGATGAGGTACGAGCAGGGAAAAGTTCATACCACTTTATTGAAATAATGGCCTGTCCCGGTGGCTGCATAGGCGGAGGAGGACAGCCAATACCAACTAACCTTGATATACGTAAAAAGCGCGCTGAGGCAATTTATGAAGCTGATATGCAATTGCCAATACGGAAATCACATGAAAATCCTGAAATTAAGCAAATTTATCAAGAGTTCCTTAAAGAGCCTTTGGGTCATTTATCACATACGCTATTACATACTCACTATAGCAAGCGGCTGTAACAACCGCATCTAAGTTTATCAGGTTAATGGGGTGTGAACAATCATGCCCCTTCTTTTTTTATAGTCTATTAGTGATATAATGAAATATGAGGAGATTTTATCAGGATGGAAACCTATATCGATGAACAATGTATAGTGAATACTTTACAAAATGTTACAGTAGATAGTTATGCCATAAAAGAAATACTGGCAAAAGCGAAGGAATTAAAGGGCCTGGATAGTAAAGATGTTGCTATATTAAGTGCAATCTCCACTGAAATGGCAAATGAGTTGTATGAAACAGCCGATTATATCAAAAAGCAGATATATGGGAATAGAATAGTTCTTTTTGCACCACTATATATTTCAAATTACTGTGCAAATGATTGTGTGTACTGCGCTTTTAGAGCAAGCAACAGAACAATAAAGCGAAATTATTTAACAATGGAACAAATAAAATGCGAAGTGGAAACTCTTGTAGAGCAGGGTCATAAACGGCTTCTTCTGGTAGCAGGTGAAGCATATCCGCCGTATAGCAGTAATAAAAGGGGTTTACAGTATATACTTGATGCAATAGAAAATGTATATAGCGTTAAAAAACGTAATGGAGAGATTCGCCGTTTAAATGTGAATATTGCTCCGTTAACAGTTGAAGAGTTTAAAGAACTTAAAGCAGCAAAAATTGGTACCTACCAGTTATTTCAAGAAACCTACCATAAAGACACATATAGTAAAGTACATCCAAAAGGGAAAAAAGCTGATTACCTATGGCGTCTTTTTGCTATGGACAGAGCAATGGAAGCAGGTATTGATGATGTGGGTATTGGTGTGCTTTTTGGTTTATTTGACTGGAAGTTTGAGCTTTTAGCAATGATGCAGCACATACAGCATTTAGAAAAAAATTTTGGGGTTGGTCCCCATACCATAAGTGTGCCCCGTATTGAGCCAGCCATCGATACCCCATTTTCACAGAATCCACCATATAGAGTAAGTGATGATGATTTCTTAAAAATAATAGCAATTCTACGGTGTGCGGTACCATATACCGGTATTATATTATCAACTCGTGAAGATCCACTTATGCGAAAAAAAGCATTGATGTTAGGTGTATCGCAAATTTCAGCAGGAAGTAAAACTAATCCTGGTGGATATTCGCTCAATGATGATGTTGATGCACAGTTTAGCATTGGTGATCATAGGAGCCTGGATGAAGTGATCTATGATTTAATTTCAATGGGTTTTATACCTTCATTTTGTACTGCCTGTTACAGATTAGGCAGGACAGGGGAAGACTTTATGGATAAAGCAAAACCGGGACTTATCAAGCAGTTTTGTACTCCCAATGGAATGGCAACGTTTATGGAATATCTATTGGATTATGCCAGTGAAAAGACACAATCAAAAGGAATGGCGTTAATACAATCAATGATGCAGCAAATGGAACCACCTATTGCTGCACGAACACAAAAGCTATTACAGCAAATAAAGAAAGGCAAACGGGATGTCTATTGTTAGTAGTGTGAATGCAATTTGTACAAAAGACAATGTTGATATAAATGATTGTGAATTTATATTGTCTATTACTGACAGCGATGCGGTTAATGAAATCTTTACGATTGCACGCAGTATAACAGATACAATTTCAGGAAGGAAAATATATTTACGTGGATTGATTGAAGTTTCTAATATATGCAGAAAAAAC
Organism: Spirochaetota bacterium; assembly: GCA_040756435.1. NCBI lineage: Bacteria > Pseudomonadati > Spirochaetota > Spirochaetota bacterium. The sequence goes on from JBFLZD010000031.1 coordinate 13,549, forward strand.
TGCTATTACTGTGGCATACGAAGAGATAATGCAAAGATACAACGGTATACCTTATCGTTTGATGAAATAGCATTGGCTATTCAGTATTGTTATGAAGCGGGTTTTGGTTCAATTGTGTTACAGGCAGGAGAACAATCGGGAGAAAATTTTATATCACTTATTACTAGATCTATTCAATATGCAAAAAGAATTAGCAATGGAAAGTTAGGCATTACTTTGTCATTGGGTGAACAAACGGAAGACACCTACAGAAAGTGGTTTGAAGCCGGTGCTGATAGGTATTTACTGAGAATTGAAACATCAGATCCTTTTTTATATGCAATGCTGCATCCCAAAGACCATTCGTTTAATAAACGTCTTGATTGTCTTTATACATTACAAAAGATTGGATATCAGGTGGGGACGGGAGTGATGATAGGTGTTCCCGGGCAAACAATCACTCATCTGGCACAAGATGTTCTTTTTTTCAAAAGGATGGATGTGGATATGATTGGTATGGGACCTTATGTAGTGCATCCAGATACTCCAACAGGAACTATCGCACAAAATCATTATAATAAAACAAAAATAGTGCAACGTACGTTACTTATGATTGCATTGACCCGCATAGTATGCAGGGATGTGAATATTGCTTCCACGACTGCACTTGAAGTGCTTGATGGTACTGCAGTGCTTAATAGTTTTTATGCAGGAGCCAATGTCAAGATGATAAATGTTACTCCTGAGCATTATAAACGCTACTACGATTTGTACCAGGGTAAAACTGAAGCAGGGGTAGCTGCTCATCAACAATTTGAACAACTTATAACAAAACACGGATTTGCAATTGCATATTACTCAAAAGGTGATCCCGTACATTTTTATACCAGGAGAGAACAATGTCGGTAGTTGTGGAGCGAGATATTATTGGCATTTTTGGATGTATGAACGCCGGTAAAAGCTCGGTGTTAAATTGTATTGTGCAATATGAAGCATCTATAGTTGATTCTACACCTGGGACAACAGCTGACACAAAAGAAGTATTATGTGAGATTCACGAGATTGGGCCAGTAAAACTTCTTGATACAGCAGGTATTGATGAGGGTGGTTTACTTGGTGAAAAAAAGCGAAAAAAGGTTTATGACAATTTAAAGGAGTGTGACTGTGTAATACTGGTTATTGATCCTTCGCGTAATCATTATGAGTACGAAAAAAAATTGATTGATGATGCACGCAACCTGCATAAGCAGATTCTTATTGTGTTCAATATTTTTACTGGTGAGAGTAGAGAAAAAATAAATGATATACGTAACACAATTCCAGCGCTAAAATTTTATGATTGGATTGCAATAAAAGCAAATGATACATCATACAGAAATGCCCTGATCCAGTTTATTGTTACTCACTATAGACCTAAATCAAAAGAAGCTCCTTTAATTCCTTTTTTAAAAAAGGATAATTTTTATGTACTCATAATACCTATGGATGAAGAAACACCAAAGGGCAGGTATTTACGACCACAGGCGATGGTGGAAGAATATATTACGCGGAATTGGTCATATCCTGTTTCATTTCGTTTGAATTTAAAAAAAGCCCGTGGAACACAAAAAGAAAAAGATGAAGAATATTCACGATTTGTAAAATTTTTATCATCAATAAAACACAAACCTCATTGTATATTTACTGATTCTCAGGCTATAGATGTTATGGGCAAATGGTGTCCTGATGATATATTGCTCACTACGTTCTCTATAATAATGATTAATTATCAAAGTGATGGTCGTCTTAAAAAATTTATTGAAGGTGTACTGGTTTTAGAATCGTTGCCTGAGAATGCATCAGTTTTGATTGCTGAAGCCTGTAATCATAATAGAATTGCTGAGGATATTGGTACAGTACAGATACCTAAAATGTTGTATAACAAATATCCCAATATAAAAGTTGACCATGCATTGGGTAAGGTATATGTGGACGTGGAAGATATTAAAAAATATTCACTTATTATTCACTGTGGTGGCTGTATGATATCAAGGCAGGCAATGATTGCCCGATTACATGATTATGAAATTGCAGGAGTACCGTATACTAATTATGGAATTTTTTTATCGTACATGCAAGGTAAAAAAATATTTGAGAAAGTTTTAACTCCCTGGTTATTGAATAGTTAAACAAAAATTTTAAAATTTTGAATCTTCCATAAAAATAGAAAAGATTTTCCTTTAAGGTATAATTTTTTTGATTATACTAATTAAAATAATATAACTATTTTTTAGTATTATTTTCAATATAATATTTTTATTTAGTTATTATAAAATGAATAATAATGATATATTAGTAACACATATTGGTAAAAATGTTTATATTTAAGATTTTTTTATTGAAAATAATATTCTGTATAAAAGGATTGTACTAATTACACTTCATCATTGTTTTCTTAGTAACTATTATTAAAATTTTTATAATCACATTATCAATTAAATATTAAAAAGAGGTAATATGGCAAGCTTAGATGCGGTTGTTAAACAGGTTGTTTCAAAGTACAAAAACGACAAGACCCGTTTAATGGACATCATCACAGATGTGCAGTCCGAATTAGGGTGTGTGTCGGATGAGGCTGTTAGTCAGATTGCTAAGCTACTTGATTGTTCAAAGGTTGATGTTGAAGGAGTGATAACATTTTACCACTTCTTTACAAAAACCCCAAGAGGCAAGTACACAGTATATCTGAATAACAGTGCGGTTGCTAATATGAAAGGCCGAGCTGCAATTGCAAAAGCATTTGAAGATGCTGTTGGCTGCAGCTTTGGAAGAACAACTTCTGATGGCATTATTGGATTGTACGATACTTCTTGTATCGGAATGAACGATCAGGAGCCTGCTGCTATCATTAATGGTATTGTTTTTACAAACCTTACTCAGGATAAGGTAAAAGAGATAGTAGCCGGGATGAAAGCCGGAAAAGATGTGAAGGATCTTGTAAAAGAGTACGGTGATGGTGCAAATCAGTCCGATTTGATCCGTGCAATGGTAAAGAATAATATTATGCGTAAAGGCCCGGTACTCTTTGCACCGTATGATCAAGGTTCTGCAATTAAGGCTGCACTTTCTAAGAAACCGGAAGATGTCATTGAAGAAGTAAAAATTGCTAATCTGCGAGGAAGAGGCGGTGCGGGTTTCCCAACTGGTATGAAATGGGAATTTTGTAGAAAGGCTGAAGGTGCAAAGCATTATGTTATTTGCAACGCAGACGAAGGTGAACCGGGAACTTTCAAGGACCGCGTAATTTTAACCGAGTTGCCTCATATGTTATTTGAAGGCATGGCTATTGCAGGTTATGCCGTAGGGGCCAATGAAGGTATTATATACCTTAGAGCTGAATACCTGTATTTGAAGAAATACCTTGAAAAGGTACTGGAAGATTTACGTGCCAAAAATATTCTTGGCAAAAACATTGCAGGCAAAGGATTTGATTTTGATATCAGAATACAGATGGGTGCGGGAGCGTATGTATGCGGTGAGGAATCAGCACTCATTGAATCAGCAGAAGGCAAGCGTGGTGAACCACGTAATCGTCCACCATTTCCGGTACAAAAAGGTTACCTGGGTTATCCTACAACGGTAAATAATGTTGAAACATTGTGTTGTGCAGTTCGCATCATGTTAGAAGGCGGTGAATGGTTTGCCAAGATGGGTACTGCACAGTCTAAAGGAACAAAATTATTGAGTGTTTCTGGGGATTGTCAGAATCCAGGCATATACGAGGTTGAATTTGGCACAACTGTCAATACATTATTAGAAATGGTTGGTGGAAGAAATGCAAAGGCTGTTCAGGTTGGTGGTCCATCAGGTACATGCATTGGCAAGAAAGATTTTGGACGAAGAATCTGCTTTGATGATCTTGCTACTGGTGGTTCAATTATTATCATTGGCCCGGATCGCGATCTTTTTGAAATAGTCCATAATTTCATGGATTTCTTTGTGGAAGAATCCTGCGGCTGGTGTGTGCCCTGTAGAGCAGGTAATGTTATATTAAAGCAAAAATTAGAAAAGATAATGTCAGGGAAGGCATCCACAAAAGATATTCAGGAACTTGAAGATTGGTGTAAGATAGTGAAAGCTACCAGCCGTTGCGGTTTGGGACAAACATCACCAAATCCAATATATACAACTATCCAGAATTTCAGAGAAATGTATGAAGCAAAAGTAAAGAAGGATACTGATTATGTATCTACATTCGATCTTTTAGCTGCTGTTGAAGAATCATGTAAAGCAGCAGGAAGAATTCCAAAGGTAGAGGAACACTAATATGAGTACTATAAATTTTACAATAGACGGAAAATCATGTAAGGCTAAACCCGGCCAAACAATTGTTGAAGCAGCAAAGGATAATGGCATCTATATCCCAACATTATGCCATTTTGAAGGGTTGAAACCAGCTGGTACCTGCCGCATCTGTACGGTTAAAGTTGGTGGCAGGAATATGGCTGCATGTACAACACCGGTAACTGAAGGAATGGTAGTAGAAAACAAAACTGCTGATCTGGAAGATTATCGCAAAGCTATAATTGAAATGCTTTTTGTAGAAGGCAACCATATGTGCCCAACATGCGAAAAAAGCGGTAATTGCGAGTTACAGGCGTTAGGATACCGGTATTTGATGATGGCACCACGGTTTCCATTCCTTTTCCCCAAGCGAACACTTGATGCATCATTACCTAAGATTGTGATAGAACGAAATAGGTGTGTTCAGTGTTTACGTTGTGTGCGGGGTGTAACAACAGCTGATGGCAAGCGCATCTTTGGTGTTGTTAACAGGGGCGGCCATGTTGAAATTACGGTAGATAAGGATTTAACAGCAACCATGACCGATGAAATGGCCCAGAAAGCAATGGATTTGTGCCCGGTTGGTGCTATATTGAAGAAAGAAGTTGGTTTTGCTATCCCAATTGGAAAGCGTAAATTTGATAGCAAGCCAATTGGCAGTGAAATTGAAAAAGCCTGATTTTAATGAAGATCTATGGAGGAATACAATGAGTAAACCAGTTGTCGCAACTGCTTCACTGGCAGGATGTTTTGGATGCCATATGTCCATTCTGGACATTGATGATAGAATTTTAAAGTTAATTGAATTGGTTGAATTTAACAAGTCACCAATTGATGATATTAAAACGTTCACCAAACAGTGTGATATTGGATTAATAGAAGGCGGATGCTGTAATAGTGAAAATGTTGAAAACTTGAAGTTGTTCCGCAAAAACTGTAAAATACTTATATCTGTTGGTGAATGCGCAATTATGGGTGGATTACCAGCAATGCGTAATGGTATCCCCGTAAAAGAATGCTTAGAAGAAGCATACTTGAAATGCCCAACAGTAGATGATAATATTATTCCCAATGATGATGAATTACCAATGATTTTGGACAGGGTATATCCATGTCATGAGATAGTTAAAATAGATTATTTTCTTCCCGGATGTCCACCACGAGCAGATTTAATCTGGGAGGCATTGGTAGCACTTCTTACCGGTAAAGAGTTAGAATTACCGTACGAAGTTGTTAAGTTTGACTAATTTTGTTTTAGGAGATTGAAGCATATGGCTAGAAAAATAACGATAGAACCTGTAACAAGGGTTGAAGGTCATGGTAAAGTGACCATTCAGCTTGATCCTCAGAACAATGTACTTGATTCACGTTTTCACATTGTTGAGTTTAGAGGATTTGAACGATTTGTTCAGGGCAGACCATACTGGGAAGCACCGGTTCTGGTGCAGCGCCTTTGTGGAATTTGCCCTGTTAGCCATCATTTAGCAGCAGCTAAAGCGATGGATGTTATTGTAGGTGTTGGCCCTGATGGATTAACACCCACTGCAGAAAAAATGCGTAGGCTCATGCATTATGGACAGATGTTCCAGTCCCATGCATTGCATTTCTTCCATTTAGTATCACCTGATTTATTGTTTGGAGTTGATGCAGATCCGGCAATACGCAATGTCATTGGTGTTGCTATGAAGTTCCCTGATTTAGCAGTACAGGGTGTTATGATGCGTAAATTTGGCCAGGAGATAATCAGAGCAACAGCAGGTAAAAAGATACATGGTACCGGAGCAATACCTGGTGGCATTAACAAGAACTTAAGTGTTCAGGAAAGGGATGAGTTCCTCAAAGGTGCTGATCCAATGAACATTAAAAAGATGATAGAATGGGCACAGGCAGCGCTAAATCTTTTTAAAGAATATCATAAGAAGAATAAAGATTTTATCGATGGCTTTGCAGCATTCCCATCAAATCATTTGAGCCTTGTTCGCAAAGACGGTGCACTGGATCTTTACCATGGAGTCCTGAGAGCAGTTGACGCTAATGGCAAGAAGATATTAAATGATGTTGATTATCAGGATTATCTCAGGTATGTAGGTGAGGAAGTCAGATCCTGGAGTTATATGAAGTTCCCATATCTCAAGTCATTGGGCAAAAAGGATGGATGGTACCGGGTAGGGCCGTTGGCACGACTCAATACTGCTGATTTTATCCCAACACCGCTGGCACAGAAAGAATTTGAAGAATTCAAAGCATATACAAATGGCAAACCCAATAATATGTCAATGCATATGCACTGGGCACGTTTAATTGAATTATTGCACTCAGCAGAAATGATTGAGCAGCTTTTAAATGACCCTGATCTGCAGGGTGACAAGCTTGTTGCTAAGGGTACAAAGGTTAAAGAAGGTGTTGGATTAATTGAAGCACCACGAGGTACATTGTTCCATCACTATCGCATAAATGATAATGACCAGATTGAAATGGCTAATCTTATTGTTTCCACTACCAATAATAATGAGCCAATGAACAGAGCAGTTAACTGGGTAGCGGTTAATCAGATCAGTGGCAAAAAGGAAATTACTGAAGGCATGCTCAATGCAGTTGAAGTTGCAATACGTGCCTATGACCCATGTTTAAGCTGTGCAACACATGCTATTGGGAAGATGCCTCTGGAAGTTACATTGGTTGATGCTGAAGGCAATGTTGTAGATCAGAAAAGGAAGTAAGCATGCTGAATAATGTTAAGTGCCTGGTATATGGATATGGTAATCCTGGAAGACAGGATGATGGCCTGGGTGTGGAGCTGGCATTAAGGATTGAAAATGATGAACATTTGAGCAAGTATGTTGATGTGGATTATAATTATCAACTCAACATTGAAGATGCATTAACCATTTCAGAATATGATCTGGTTATCTTTGCAGATGCGGCACTTAACATTGATAAATCGTATGAATTAAATAAGATTCAGCCGGCACATACAATTACATTTACAACTCACGAATTGTCGGCTGAATCTATACTTGCACTTTGCCAGGATCTATATAATAAAAAACCTGAATGCTATATGCTGGCAATCAGGGGCTATGAGTGGGAAATGGGGTTGCCTATGACCAGTAGGGCAAAGTGTAATTTAGATGATGCATATACATTTTTAACAGAATTCATTGAAAACCAATTTTCTCGCTGTATAGCGGGCAAAGGGATTTAATTTTACTACTAACCAGGAGTGATAAGTATGGCAAATAAGAAAATTATCTTAGTAATTGATGATGACCCGGATATTTTAGATTCTATCAAAGCTATTCTTTCAGCAAATGGATTTGATGTAGTTACTGCAATGAGTGGAAAAGAAGGTATTGACGCTGTTGCAAGCAGCAAGCCAGATCTCATTTTATGTGATATGATGATGGAAAGAATAGATGCAGGTACAAAAGTTGCCCAGGAAATTAAGAAAAGCAACCCTTCAATACCAATTTATCTTTTAAGCAGCATTGGTACGGCAACTGCAACTAATATTGAAATCGATAAGTTAGGTTTTAATGGTGTTTTCCAGAAACCGGTTAATCCGGATAATCTGGTGTCAACAATAAAGAAAGCACTTAATATGTAGTAACTATCGCATAACATAGTGTTTAAAAATTATTTTTATTATGGTATTAAAAAAGCGGGTTATCATAAAACCCGCTTTTTTATTTTTATGTGCGATAGTTACTGGTAATAGGCACCTCTAAAAACTACTTTCTTCTTAAAATTATTCATGTAATAGAAAGTAGTTTTATCCTCTCTATTGTGCTTACAAGGGAACATCCTTAAAAAACAGTTTTTAAAAGTTCCCTTATTTATCCAGAGCTTTAACGGCCGGTAAAAATTTGCCTTCCATAAGTTCTAAAAATGCACCACCTGCAGTGGAGATATATGTCATCTTGTCAGCATAACCTGAAGAATTAATTGCTGCACCAGTATCACCGCCCCCAATGACACTGGTACAACCTGACTCAGCAACTACTTTAGCAATTTCGCCAGTGCCTTCAGCAAATTCTTTTGTTTCAAAAGCACCTAACGGGCCGTTCCATATAACTGTTTTTGATTGTTTTATAATTTCTGAAAACTTTTTACGGGTAGCAGGGCCAATGTCAACACCTTCTTTGTTATCTGGAATACTGGTAATTGGAACGACTTCCTTGCCTTCCGGGCTGTCAAACTTGTTAGCTACAACAATGTCTTCTGGCAATAGTAAGTTGACATTATGCTTTTTTGCCAGTTCAATAATTTCTTTTGCTGTAGTAAGCTGGTCATCTTCAACAACAGATTTACCAATATTATATCCCAATGCCTTTAAAAAAGTATATGACATCCCACCACCTATAAGAAGGTTGTCAACTTTAGGAATTATATTTTTTAGCACATCAATTTTTGTGGAAATTTTTACACCACCAATAATAGCTGTTACTGGTTTTTGTGGCTGTACTAACGCCTTTTTAAAATACTCAAGTTCATCTTTCATTAAAAAACCTGCAACACATTCTTTAACATAACGTGTAATAGCTTCGTTAGAAGCATGTCCACGGTGAGCTGTTGCAAATGCATCATTAACGTAAACATCTGCCAATGAACCTAATAATTTACCAAAATTTTCATCATTTTTTTCTTCTTCAGGGTAAAACCTTATATTTTCCAATAGTGCCACATCACCTGGTTTTAATTTGTTAATTTCATCCTGAATCCCCTGTGTAATAGGTTTATCTATAAATACCACATCTTTTTTTAATAACTCTGAAAGTCGTTTTGCAACAGGCTTTAGTGACATTTCAGGTACTGGTTTTCCTTTTGGCCTTCCTAAGTGAGATACTAAGATTACTGTTGCATTTTGCTTTAAACAGTATTCAATAGTTGGCAATGTTGAAGTAATTCTGGTATCGTCAGTAATATTCATATTTTTATCATACGGTACATTGAAATCTACACGTATTAAAACCTTTTTATTGCTGACGTTGCTCTGATCCAGATATTTTATTGCCATAATTCACCTCTCAATTATGTTTTATTAAAAACTATTACCATGAAACAAACATCAAGATATATATCAACGAAAACATAGCGTCATACATAAGCAAAATTGTCAAATAGTTATTGTGTAAGTTCTTTTCGCTTTTTTCGTATAACAATGAATTTTGAAATTATTATCGATAGTTCATATAAAAGCATCAAAGGTACCGCTACAAGAGTTAATGTCAATGGATCAGTTGTTGGTGTTATAACAGCAGCAAAAATCCATATCAGGACTATCGCATATTTTCTTTTGCTGATTAAAAATGATGGTGAAACTATACCAATGCGGGTTAGTATCATGATTATAATGGGCATTTCAAATGTGATGCCGATAGCCACTGCAAATAAAATTGCAAAATTAAAGTATTTTGAAGCATTTATCATATTTTCCATGTCAGGAGGAGTGAAGCTAAGGAGCACTTTAATTGATAACGGCAATAAATAAAAATATGTAGCTCCTAGACCAGTGTAAAACAATATAACAGCTGCAATAATAGAATATACTGCAAATTTTCGGTTATCAATATCTATGGCTGGTTTTATATATTGCCATAAATGATACACAAGTAAAGGCAAGCCTATAAGCAGTCCCATCACAAAAGAAGCCTTTATTCGCAACACAAACCCTTCTACCAGATTAAATATATTTAATTTAAAACCTGACTCTATGAATGGCTTGTTAATTGCATCCAGCAAAAAGTCAGAGAAATAAAATCCTAATACAGTTAATGCTATTACAGTAACCAACACAATGAGCAATCTTGAACGGAATTCATCCAGATGATCCACTATATTCATTGGTTTATCCCCACGACGCAATGCATCGGGGTCTACTTCCACTTCCTCTGGTGAATCGTTATTTACATTTTCATCTGCTTCCTTTATTAAAGCTTCTATCAAATTTTTTTCTGGTTTCTTCTGGTCTTTATTTGTATGAGCAGCCTGTGCTTGTGTTTCCTGTCCAGAAGGTTTCTTTGCTCGTGATTTACTTTTGCTGGCTTTCATTTCTTTTTTGGTTTTAGACTTTACTGTACTTTTTTTCTTCTTAGAATTTTTAGAATTTTGTTCTTTTGCCAATGTTAGAGCTCCATATAATAAGTATTATGTTAAAATTAAATTAGATTATTACAATTTCAAACGAAGTCAGAATCAATCAATTAAAAAAAATATTTCTGAAAGTATTATAAATTTGTCAAGTGTTAATCTAATACGTAATTGAATCATACAATGTGTTTATATGGTTATATCTTGACAATTAGGTACTAATATTGTATTATTAAGCCATAGTAGTAACTATAGAAATATTTGTTTATTATTCTATTATTGGTAGTATGTATAAAATCTTCATGGAATAAAATATAGTTTAATCCAAATTATACAAATTGTTACTAAAATGTTCAATCAGTATAAATATCTTGATATGATTGAGACTCCAATAATTGTCAGCGATAATTCTGGCAGAATAAAATATGCCAATCTATCTATTTTGCACAATAGTAAATTATTATTACACACTGAGAATTTAAAAAAAAATAGAAATATTTTTGATATTTTTCTATTAAACAAATTTCAACAAGAAGAAGTTTATAAGGTTTTAAACAATAAAGTACAGGAAAACAAAATAGTAACAGATACGTTTGAATTACATATCAGCCGTATAAATAAGAATCGAATATTATTACAAATAAAAAATAAACAAATACAACAGTTAAAATATTCAGATCTTACTCAAAAAAACGAAGACAATGTAAAGTTTTCATCAGCCCCCTTTTTTTCTGCTTTTGACCTTCTTGATGATCTAATCCACATTACTGATAAAAAAGGTTTAATAGTTTTTGCTAACAAAGCAATTAAAAAGTTATTTGGCGATATCAGAGGGCAATATTGCTATGAAGTGTTTGCTGGTGAAAATGATTATTGTCCTGATTGTAAATTAAGTTTAGTACTGGATGGTAATACCATTCGATATGAAGTTAAATTGAACAAAAATAATCAATATTACGATGTTATAAACTCCCCATTTGTAGATTTTGATGGCAATGTTTATAAAATTTCTATAATGAGAAATCTTGAAGAAATAGTTGAGAAGCAGAATACATTGGTATTGTTTCAAAATGCAATAAACAGGTCAAGAAATTTGGTATGCTTTGCAAATGAAAATGGAGAAATATTATATGCCAATGATACGTTTATAAAATATTTTGGTGAGAATTATAAAGAAGAAAATAATATATTACGATTAATGAACTATTCAAAAGATGATGTATATCAATCTTCAGACAATAAAGAAATAAAGATTACGATAGGTAATAATGAAATTTATTTTAAAGTATTTATTTATCCCATTCAATCATTAAGTAATGAAACGATATTTGTTTTTATTGCAAGTGATATTACTGATCTAAAAAAATTAGAAAACAAGATAGCTATTGAAAAAAATTATTTTCAAAGTATAATTGATAATACAATTGATGGTTTTTTTGTTATTGATAAAAATCAAAAAATAATAGATTGTAATCCTTCCTTCCAAAAAATGTTTCATATAACTCCGGATAGCTTTGCTACAGTAACATTAGCCGAGCTTTTTGACCCTACATATAAAAGAGAATTTGAAAAAAAGATAAATTATCTTAAAAAGTCGCACATATCACAAATAACGGAGGTGAGCAGTACAAACAACGGATTTAAAAATTATATAATAAGTTTGAATTACTTATCTACATCTGAAAGTGAGAATGAACACTATTATGGCTTTGTGAAAGATATCACCGATATTACCCGCCTCCATAAAATTATTGAGAATGAACGAAATTATAACAGAAGAATAATTGAAACGGTTACATTGGGTTTTGTGGTTATAAATGAATTTGGGGAGATTATTGATTATAATAATGCTTTTTTACATTTAATTGAGCGTACTGGTCAAAATGTCAAAGGCGAAATGTTTAGCTCATATATAAAGCCTGTGAACAAACAAAATATGGAAGATCTTACAAATTCTTCTCCGGATATGTTACGGGATTTTGAAGCTATTATAATAACTGCAGATAATCAGGAAAAGAATGTAATAGTATCAATGTCAAAACTATATGACATTTTAGGTAATTATTTAGGTAATTTTGCATTTATTCGTGATATTACTCATCAGAAAAAAATTGAAAATGAGATTGTACAGCAATCCCATCAGATTATTGAATTAGTAAATTCATTAACTAAGTTTACTGCAAGTGTTGTTCGTATTGAGGACATAGATAATTTATTATTACAAATTCATTCATTTATAAATAGCATATTAAATCCAGATTATTTAGAAATTCTAGTATTTTCCATCGATAGGTATATAAGTCATAAGTATATCAATAATGAACATATAATTACTAATACAGAAATAAGTTATAAAACTTCTTTTATCATTCAGAAATTAACAAAAAGCAAAACCATGATGTTTATAACCAACCCCACAATAGAATTAAACGATGAAGATCAATTATTGTTTAGTAATGTTATGAGATTTAAAAATATAATTTTTACACCAATTTTTATTGGGAAAGATCTTAAAATGATTATTCTTGTAGCTTTCAATAAAGAAGTTAAATTTATAAATAATATCATTATTACTATTTTAACCAGTGTATCAAATTTAATTGCAATTGCATTTGAAAAAATAACTTCCATAGCTGAACAGGTAAAAATGAAGGAGGCTCTTGATAGATATGAGAAATTGGTTGCTATAGGTAGAATAATAGCAGGGGTTGCTCATGAAATTAATAATCCTTTATCAATTATGCAATTGGATATCTCTGAATTGGACCAAAAACTTGATCAAGGGGATTATGATCAGGAAATTAAAGATATTATCAGGTCTTTACTTGAAGAAATACAGCGTATAAGTAATATTGTTAAACAACTTAAAGATTATGCTAAACCTGCAGCATTGAATGATGATATAATAAATCTCAATGAGATATTCCGGACATATCCATTAAAAATACTTACCAAAAATATTCAAAAAAAAGGTATACCTATTACTATCAATGTACCAAAACAAAAAATATATGTAAAAATGCCTTTAACACGGTTAATTCAGGTAATTATGAATATTCTTACAAATGCAGAGGATGCAGTTGTTGAAAAAGGTGAGGGTAGTATACATATTGATATATCCCCTGAGCAGAGAGGAGAAAACATATTTGCTCGATTATCGGTAAAGGATACTGGAATAGGGATTCATGAAGAAAATAAACATTTATTATTTGAACCTTTTTTTACTACAAAACCTAAAGAAGGTACAGGGTTGGGGCTATCAATTTCGTATTCAATTATAAAGAGTTACGATGGAGAAATAGAAATAGAAAGCACAAGAGGTGTGGGAACAGAAGTTATTATATTATTGCCATTTTATAAAAAAAACGTAATATAACAAACAAGAAAGATAGATAGAAATTTTCTATCATAATATATACTAAGTAAAAAAATTTCTTCAATGGTTACTATTATTCAGCAATTATAGTACTTGAAATTCCTCATAGTTAAAAAATAATTTAGATCCACTAATTATTCCTAAATGTGGAAATTTGAATAAAATAGTGTACACCCCCGGCGCCTTCGGCGGTGGGGGTGTACACTATATTCATTATGAAATTTATTAAGGAATTATTGCTGATTTAGATCCATAAAAAAATATTGAATATATGTTGACATAATAAATATTGTATTCACATATAATAAAATTGATAAAAATACATATTATTGTATATTAAATATTATCTATACGGAGGATCTTATGATTCAGTATTCAGAATCGTCTATGCCTGCAATATTTCAAAAGCAGGTCAAAAATTTAGGTGATCAAGGATGTGTTTCTTACAAGAAGGATGGAGTATATGTTGATCTATCCTGGAATCAAATGGATCAACTTATACGAAATTTTGCATATTATCTTCTTTCATTAGGTATAAAGAAGGGTGCTAAAATTGCACTTTTTTCTCCCAACCGGTATGAATGGTTTGTTGCAGATATGGCAATTTTGTCAATTGGTGCTGTTAATGTTCCCATTTATGCAACCAACTCATCCGAAGAAGCATATTATATCATTGATAATTCAGATAGTGTGCTGTGTATTGTTGGGACTGAGGATCATTTAGAGAGGATTTTAAAAGTAAAAAAAAGATTACCTAAAGTAAAACAGATTATTGTATTTGATGAGATAAAAGGTAAAAAACCAGGAGTAATAACACTTGCTCAGGCTATTGAAAAAGGAAAAACATATAAGAATAAACAGGAATTTGAAAAAAGGATAAAATCTATAAGGAAAGATGATCTGGCTACAATTATTTATACATCAGGAACTACCGGGAATCCTAAAGGAGTAATGCTAACCCATGGAAATTTTGTAGCTAATGTTAATCAAATACTGTATGATTTTAGTGATTATGTAACGTATAAAGATGTTTGTTTATCTTTCTTACCATTATCACATTCACTTGAGAGAACTGCTGGGTACTATCTGGCTATTGCCGGTGGTGCAAAAATAGCTTATGCTGAAGATTTTTCAACAGTACCTCAAAATTTGGCTGAAATTAGACCAAATTTCATAGTGAGTGTCCCCCGATTATATGAAAAAATCCATGCAGGAATTCTTGCCCGTGCTGCTGATGTTAAGGGAATAAAAAAAGCATTATTTAACTGGTCATTATATGTTGCAAAGAAGAACACACCTTATGTTTGCCAGGATAAAAAGCCAAAAGGGCTATTGGGTTTTCAGGTACGGTTGGCTGATAAACTTATCTGGTCTAAATTGAAAGCTGCATTAGGATTTGACAGGATACGAATAGCTGTATCAGGTGGTGGCCCGTTAGCAGTTTCGGATGCAGAATTTTTCCTTGGGATGGGAATAGTTATTCTTGAGGGATTTGGCCTTACTGAAACAACTCCAGTAACTAACGTAAACAGGCCAGGTATGATTCAGCCAGGATCAGTTGGACCAGCTTTAAAGGATACAATTATTAAAATTGCAGATGATGGGGAAATTTTAATAAAAGGCCCACAGGTAATGAAGGGGTATTATAAAAATCCAAAAGCTACAAAAGAAGTCTTCACTAAGGATGGTTTTTTTAAAACAGGTGATATTGGTGTCATTGATGAAAAAGGAAGATTATATATAACCGGCAGGATTAAAGATATCATTGTGACAGCAGGTGGTAAGAACATTTCCCCACAAAATATTGAAAATAGCCTGAAAGAATCAAAGTATATTGAGCAGGTAGCAGTAATTGGGGATAGACGAAAATATCTATCGGCTCTTGTTATCCCATCTTTTGAGGAGCTTGGCAAATGGGCTAAAAAACAAGGCATTGAATTTTCAAATAATAAAGAACTCATTGAAAATGATAGGGTGAATGAATTAATTGCTCAGGAAATCCAGAAATATACAAAGCAATTTTCACGTGTTGAGCAAATAAGAAAATTTAAACTGTTAGAAGCTGAATGGAGCCAGGCAAGCGGTGAACTTACTCCAACATTAAAAGTAAAACGCCGGGTTATTGAACAAAAGTATGCAAAAGAAATTGAGTCAATGTATCCAAAAGATATTGACTGAAAAATGAGCAATATACTGAAGAGGCCGTCTCAAAACAAACCGTGGGGCTCGCAATGACGCGGGTGCAATGTCATTGCGAGCTGTAGCGCTTGTTCTGAGCTTGTCGAAAGGAAACAATCTCAATGCCGCAGAAGATGAGATTGCCAGGCGCCTGCGGCGCTCGCAACTATGGGATTGCTTTGTCACTTCGTTCCTTGTAATGATGCGTGTGCAAAGCTATTGCAAAGAGGGGGTGTCCCAAAAGACACCTCTTTTTTTTAAAAAAATTAATTTTTAAACAAATAATATGACGTTTAATTGCCTCAAGATAAAACAACAAAAACCATCAAATTCGGTATTTAAGGAATTCAATCATAACCATGGATGACTGTTCACACCAAATATCAATGATATGGTCTCTTAGAATTATCTGATGCAAACAGTGTGCGTTATAGTGGACTGGATGTACGTAAGAATACTTTATGCAAAATATTGGGGCGGCGATTTTTAATTTTTTTCAATATCATGTACTTAAAAAATAAACAAGGCCGCCATGCGGTAAAATTATGACGGCCCTGTGGTAACTTCTCTTACATAATGAGATTGATTTGCTTAGCTTGATATGATGTATGAGCAAATCCTTCATTACGAAACATAAAGCAACAATGCAATCTATTAATACCTGTAATGGTCAGGTTTATATGGGCCATCAACTTCTATGCCCAGATAGGCAGCCTGTTTTGGTGTTAGCCGTGTTAATTTTACTCCCAATCTTCCTAAGTGCAATCGTGCAACTTCTTCATCTAATTTTTTTGGCAGTGTATATACTTTCTTTTCAAGCTTCTTTGTTGCCAGTTCAATTTGTGCAAGGGTTTGATTTGTAAAACTTGTGCTCATAACAAAGCTTGGATGTCCGTTAGCATTACCCAGGTTGACAAGCCTTCCTTCTGAAAGTACAATAATTGACCTTCCCGATTCCAGTATCCATTTATCAACCTGAGGCTTAATATTTATTCTTTTGCATTTTTTATTATTTTCCAGATAGCTCATTTCAATTTCACTGTCAAAATGACCAATGTTACACACTATCGCCTCATCTTTCATCCGTTCCATATGCTCACCGCGAATGACATCACAGCAGCCTGTCGCAGTTACAAAGATATCACCAATTTCAACAACATCTTCCAGTGTTTTTACTTCATACCCTTCCATTACAGCCTGCAGCGCACAGATTGGATCAATCTCAGTAACTATCACCCGTGCTCCAAACCCCCGCATAGATTGTGCACAGCCTTTGCCAACATCACCATAACCGCATACTACAACAACTTTACCTGCAACCATAACACCGGTTGCTCGTTTAATCCCGTCTGCTAAAGATTCCCTGCATCCATAGAGATTATCAAATTTAGATTTTGTAACCGAATCGTTAACATTAATAGCTGGAAACAAAAGTTCGCCAGTTTTCTCAAGCTGATACAACCTATGAACGCCGGTGGTTGTTTCTTCCGAAACACCTCTGATCTTTGATGCAATAGTAGTCCATCGTTTTGGATTGGTTGCCACCGACAATCGTAATCTATCTATAAGACATTGCATATCTTTACTGTCATATACTTGATCCAGTATTGATGGGTCCTTTTCAGCTTTAACGCCCATATGAACAAATAATGTTGCATCACCACCATCATCAACAATAAGGTCAGGTCCGCTTCCGTCAGGCCATATAAGGGCCTGTTCAGTGCACCACCAGTATTCTTCAAGTGTTTCGCCTTTCCATGCAAAGACAGCAGCAGTTCCCGCTTTAGCTATGGCAGCAGCCGCATGGTCCTGGGTAGAAAAAATATTACACGATGCCCAGCGAATATCTGCTCCAAGGTGATGAAGTGTTTCAATGAGCATTGCTGTCTGAATGGTCATGTGAAGGCTGCCACTGATTCGCATGCCTTGTAATGGTTTCTGGCTTCCATATTTCTTGCGTAATGCCATGAGTCCCGGCATTTCATTTTCAGCTAACTGTAACTCCTTCCTTCCTAAATCTGCCAGTGAAATATCCTTTACCTTATAGGGAATATTTGCATCATATTCAAGAATACTGGTACTATCTTTACGTAATGGCTGAATCATATTACACCTCGTTTGTATTAATTTTCTTATATATGTATTACACTATCCAAAGTAGTGGTGTGTATATTGTCAATATAAATATTATAGTAAGCTTTGTCGATGCTAATACTATGAGTAAAAAAAATTATTGTATTATACTGTCTATAGTGATCATGACATTAATATCATGTGTGCCTTCACAGTGGCAATACAGGAACATCCCTTTAAAAAGAAAACAAATCATCAATACAGCAACACAATATATTGGCACACCCTACAGGCATGGTGGCACAACACCGTTGGGTTTTGATTGTTCGGGTTACGTGTTTTATGTGTATAATAAAAATGGTATTCACATACCACGGAGTACAGCACAACAATATACAAAAGGGCAAAAAATACCGTATAAAATGGCCCAGCCTGGCGATCTTCTCTTTTTCAGGATTAACATGAATACAATATCACATGTTGGCATTTATGTTGGGAATGATACATTTGTCCATGCTCCCAGCAGCGGGAAATATGTACGCTATGATTCCATCAATAATCCATACTGGAAAAAGCGTTTTTTTGGAGCTGTCTCCTATTTTAAAGCTTTGCCAGTACAACCTATTATTAATGGGGGTGATAGTTACCGGGAGGAGTGTTTTGTTTGGTAGAAAAAAATATTGAAATGTGAATAAATGTTGACAAAATGTAAATATAAGATTATTTTTGTAGAACCGATCAGGATAGGTTAGCATTATATGCAAATTGGAATTTATCCGGGATCTTTTGATCCTTTAACGTGTGGACACCTGGATATAATTAAAAGAGCAACACAGTTGTTTGATAAACTTATAGTTGCCATTGCTCGCAATAGCGAAAAATTTCCTCTTTTTGCAGTTGAAGAACGACTTGCAATGCTGCAGGAATGTTGCAAGGATATATCTAAAGTTGAAATAACAAGCTTTGATGGCCTACTTGCTGAGTATTGCAAGAAGAACAATATTAATTTTATTGTTAGAGGATTGCGGGCGATAGTTGATTTTGAATATGAATATGCCATAGCATTAATGAATAAGGAATTGGCACCTTCAGTAGAGACTATCTTTTTAATGTCTAAGAGTGAATTTTCATTTGTTTCATCCAAGATGGTCAAAGAAGTTGCCAGCTATGGTGGTGATATTTCCAGACTGGTCCCACAGTTTGTTAGCTCAAAGCTTAAGGAAAAATTCCATTCTAAATAACCTGTCCTGAGGCTACATCCGTAGCATACGTAATTGCAGTTAAACATCAGGTAAGGAGGATTACTATGAACATAATTACTATCCTCCTGATTGTTGCTCTGCCTATAGCGGCACTGTTAGGCTATTTGTTCAGAGCATACATAGGGAAGATTAAGCTTAACACTGCTGAAGCGCAGTCAAGAAAAATTATTCAGGATGCTGTCAGAGAAGCAGAAGCTAAACGAAAGGAACTTCTGCTGGAAGCAAAAGACCAGCTTCTAAAAGAAAGAAATCAGTTTGAAAAAGAAATGCGTGAAAGGAGGATTGAGTTACAAAATATTGAAAGAAAAATTCTTCAAAAAGAAGAAATGATCGACAATAAAATCCAGCAACTGGAAAAACAGGAAAAATTAATTCAAATTAAGGAAAAAGAAAATTTAGAAAAAGAGCAGGAATTGAATAAACACCTGGAAAAACACAAGCAGGAGTTAGAGCGTATTTCTGGATTAAGCCGTGAAGAAGCAAAACAGCTGCTACTTAAAAATCTTGAAAATGAAGTTAGATTTGAGGCAATAAAATTAATCAACAAAGTTGAAGAAGAAGCGCGTAGAACAGCTGATAAAAAAGCAAAAGAAATAGTGTTAGCTGCACTACAACGAAGTGCATCAGATTATACCCAGGAAAGTACTATCACCACTGTGTCACTCCCATCTGATGATATGAAGGGAAGGATTATTGGGCGTGAAGGCAGAAATATCCGTACACTTGAGAATCTTACAGGTGTTGATATGATTATTGATGATACGCCTGAAGTTGTGGTGATTTCTGGTTTTGACCCAATTCGACGTGAGATTGCACGGCTTTCGCTTGAGCGATTAATTGAAAATGGGCGTATCCATCCAGCACGTATTGAAGAAGTGGTAGAAAAGGTCAAAAATGAATTGGAAGAAAACATGCTGGAAGAAGGTGAGCGTGCTGCCTTTGAATTAGGTATTCCAGGATTATCAAAAGATGCATTGTATCACGTAGGGAAACTGAAATACCGATCAAGTTATGGGCAGAATGTGCTTTCACACAGCAAAGAAGTTGCCAATTTAGCAGCAATTATGGCAGGCGAGTTAAAGCTTGATGTTGCAACGGCAAAACGGGCAGGGTTATTGCACGATATAGGTAAGGGAAGCATTGTAGAAGGTGAAGGTGCTCATGCCATTGTTGGTGCGGAGCTTGCTAAAAAATTTGGTGAAAATGATGTGGTTGTCAATATAATTGCTTCTCATCACAATGATAAGGAGCCTGAATCATTTGAAGCCATATTGGTACAGGTAGCTGATGCCATTTCTGCTTCTCGTCCTGGAGCACGCCGTGAATCACTGGATACATATCTCAAGAGGCTTGAAAACCTTGAGAACATTGCATATGGATTCAAGGGTGTTGAAAAATGCTATGCAATACAAGCAGGTAGGGAAATCAGGGTAATGGTTTCCAATGAACAGGTTACCGATGAAGAAGCTACTGTTCTGGCTCGGGATATTGCTTCAAAAATTGAATCTGAATTAAAATATCCCGGAATTGTACGAGTTACCGTTATACGGGAAACACGAATAGTAGATTATGCTCGATAAGTATAAAATCAATCGAGGGTGTCCCAAAAACAAACAGTGGGGCTCGCAATGACGTGAGTGCAATGTCATTGCGAGCGTAGCGCCTTTGCTGAGTGCTTCGACAAGCTCAGTAACCTCTTGTCGAAGCGCTTGCACTGAGCATGTCGAAGTTAAGCAATCTCAATGCCGCAGAAGATGAGATTGCCATGCATATGCGGCGCTTGCAACTATGGGATTGCTTCGTCACTTCGTTCCTCGCAATGACAGAAGGGCAAAAGTCATTGCAAAGAGATGCCTTTTGGGACACCATCGATTACCATAAAGAATAGTATGGATACAATAAATATACTACTTATAGGTGACATTGTTGGGAGGCCTGGACGCACAATAATTAGGGATCACCTCAGTGAAATTTGCAAAGAATACTCAGTACATTGTGTAATTGCAAATTGTGAGAATGCTGCCGGAGGCATGTCTATAACGCCTGAGATTGCACAGGAACTTTTTTTATATGGCATCAATGTGCTGACAACAGGAAATCATATTTTTAATAACCGAACCATAATAAAACTTCTTGAATCAAACAACTCTATTTTACGTCCTGCAAATTATCCACCTGGTGTACCGGGAAAAGGATTTACCATACTAAAAATAAATGATTTCAATATAGCTATAGTAAGTTTAATTGGCAGAATCAATATGGAACCTGTAGATTGTCCGTTTATTGCGTTTAATACTCTCTATGACGAAATCAGTTCCCAATCACATATAATCATTGTAGATTTCCATGCCGAAGCAACCTCTGAAAAAAAGGCTTTTGGATGGTTTGCTGATGGCAGGGCATCTGCTGTGTGTGGCACACACACGCATGTCCAGACTGCTGATGAAACAATACTTCCAAAAGGGACTGCATATATAACAGATGTTGGCATGACAGGTCCCTTTGATTCTGTTATTGGCATGGATAAAGAATCCTCAATACATAATTTCATATATCACACCAGGATAAAGTTCAAAGTTGCGCAGAATGATCCCAAATTAAATGCAGTGCTTGTAACCTGCAATAAACAGGGAAGAGCTGTATCAGTTACACGTATAGTTAAATCATATGAACTATCGCCAGGTAATTCTTGACATTTACAAATTAAATTTTACTTATATTATTCAGAATGGTGTGGTATATTTTATATAACTATCATTCATAAAAGATTATTATGCTAAGCGATATATACGGACCACAGGACATAAAAAATTTGTCAGTAAAAGAACTTTCAGCTCTGGCGGATGAAGTACGACAACGTATTCTTGAGGTTGTTTCAAAAAATGGCGGTCATTTAGCTTCATCGTTAGGTGTTGTTGAACTGACAATTGCATTGCACTATGTTTTTGATTCACCACAGGATAGAATAATATGGGATGTGGGTCATCAGTGTTATGCACATAAAATTTTAACAGGCAGAAATCAACAATTTCATACATTACGAACCTTCAATGGAATAAGCGGTTTTCCCAAAGTTTCGGAGTCGCCACACGATCACTACAATACAGGACATAGCAGTACAAGTCTTTCACTGGCATTGGGTGAAGCAATTGCACGTGATGTAAATAATTCAAAATATAATATAGTAGCAGTTATTGGTGACGGTTCAATGACGGGTGGGATGTCATTTGAGGCATTGAACCATATTGGCCATCTTAAAAAAGATATTATAATTATATTAAATGATAATGAACATTCAATTTCAAAAAATGTTGGTGCTCTTTCGGAATATCTGATGCGCCTCATTACTGGTGGCACATACAATAAATTACGAAGAAAATCATACGAATTTATAAGCAGAATTCCAAAGATTGGCCCAAAACTTTTTACCTTATTTGATCGTATTGAAGCACGTATAAAAGGGATTTTTATTCCCAGTAGTTTTTTTGAAGACTTAGGTATACGGTATTTTGGACCAATTGATGGTCATAACATACCCATGATGATAGAGATGTTTAACAGGATTTCTAAGCTCAACAAAGGCCCAAAAATTATTCATGTATATACAAAGAAGGGCAAAGGATATGTGCATGCAGAAAATAATCCCGCTAAATTTCATGGGATAGGCCCATTTGATATAAAAACTGGAAAACCAGTCAAGAAATCATCTATAAGTTATTCGGAGATAGCTGGCAGATCCCTGGTTGATATAGCTAAACATGATAAAAAAGTCTTTGCCATTACCGCTGCAATGAAGCTAGGAACTGGTTTAGCCGAATTTGAAGAAAAATTCCCCAACCGATTTATAGACGTTGGTATATGTGAACAGCATGCTGTAACACTGGCATCAGCACTGGCTAAAAATGGATTGAAACCTTTTGTATCAATATATTCAACGTTCATGCAGAGAGCTGTTGATCAGATTATTCATGATGTTGCGCTTATGAATTTGCCTGTTAAACTATTGATAGACAGGGCAGGTATAGTTGGGGATGATGGTGAGACACATCATGGGCTGTTTGATATTGGCATTATCAGGTCAATACCAAATTTTGTTTTGTTATCGCCTACCAATGGTAATGAGCTTAAGGATATGATATACTATGCTGCCAGTTATAACAAGGGACCCATTGCTATACGGTATCCAAGAGGTGGTGATGACAAATATGAACATTCGGTGCAAAAAGGGTTATTGAAAATTCCGCAATTAAAAGCATACTATAAAAGCCAGCGCCCCATGATTGCATTATTTGCTGCTGGAGATATGGTATCTACAGCGATTGAAATTCATAAAAAATTGCATGCCTATAATATTAAATCATCAGTTTACAGCATTTTATCAATAAAACCATTACCGTTAAAGCAAATTGAATTTATAATGAATAGTATACCTTACTATATTGTTCTGGAAAATAGCTATGCAAATGGTGGCATTGCTGAATACATAAATTCACAGATTGACCGGTCTATACGGCATAAAAATCTTTTTAATATTGCATTTCCTGATAGTTTTATAACACATGGCAAAGTTTCTGAACTATTACGATATTACCAGATGGATTCAGAAACAATAACACAAAAAATTATCAGCATGATCAATACAGAGAAAAATACTCATGCCAAAAAACCGCTTAGATCAATATCTTCTTCAAAATAATATTTGCACTTCACGAGAAAAAGCCAAAAACTTAATTGTTGCTGGTTATGTTACAGTGAATAACCAGGTAATTTATAAACCGTCATTTATAGTAAAAGAACATGATGTTATCACTGTTCGTGAATTGTCTCAGAAATTTGTAAGCCGCGGTGGTGAAAAATTAAAGAAAGCTTTAGATTGTTTTAACATCGATGTAACAGGAAAAATTGTACTGGATTTGGGCTCGTCTACCGGGGGATTTGTTGATTGCCTTTTACAATATGGAGCAGAAAAAGTTTATGCGGTGGACGTGGGATATGGGCAACTGGATTATAGCCTGCGAATCAATCCAAAGGTTATTGTTATGGAACGCAGAAATGCACGCTATTTAACAAAAGAAGATTTTGATGAGCATATAAATTTGATAACAGCTGA
This sequence comes from Spirochaetota bacterium, assembly GCA_040756435.1. Classification (NCBI taxonomy): domain Bacteria; kingdom Pseudomonadati; phylum Spirochaetota; species Spirochaetota bacterium. The sequence goes on from JBFLZD010000031.1 coordinate 37,940, forward strand.
TCTTTCATTTATTTCAATAATTAAAGTTATGCAAACAATGATAACTATATTTGATTATGAAATTGATGCTATTCTTCTGATAAAACCACAATTTGAAGCTGAAAGCTTTCAACATAAAAAAGGGGTGGTAAAAATGCTCCAATATCATAAGGATATACTTTTCAGGGTTCTTCAAGAACTTCAAACAATGAATATAAAAATACTTGGATTAACATATTCCCCCATCAAAGGACCTAAAGGCAATATTGAATTTTTATTATATAGTGCAATCCATTGTAATACTAAAAAATCAATTGATGATTATAAAACTCTCATTGATTTATGTGTAGATGAAGCACATAAAGTGCTGGAATAATTTAATTTTTTAATACTATATAAATATATTAATTGACGAATACTGCCCGGTAGTTCATGATAAATTATGGGCACCTTAAAAAAACTGCTTTCTTCCAAATTTATTTATATAATAGAAAGCAGTTTTATCCTATGTATTGTGCCCATAAGGGAACAACCTGAAAAACAGTTTTTAGAAGTTCCCTTATGTTTTTAATATAAAAAGGATATGTGTATGCGTATATCAAAATGTTTTTCAATATTGATAGTCCTGTTATCACTATGTGCGATAGCTTATAAAAGTTATGCTATTGACCTTAACCAGGTGTATGCATATCCCGTGCCTTTTATACCAAAAACACATGGGACTTTAACTATAAAAGTTTCAGATGCACAGAGTGTTAAGTGCACTATTTATGATATTAATGGTGATATGGTTAAAGTATTGTCAGGAACAACGGATTTAAAATGGAATGGGCGAAATGATGTGGGTAAAGTTGTTGCACCCGGTATGTACATAATAAAGATAGAATTAGAAAGATCTGATGGCGAATATAAGAAAAAAATAATACGAATATTGATCCAATAAGGTTTTTTCATGATGATACGATTGAAACTTTGTGTGTTACTATTCCTGTTATTTCCTGCATATATTTATGCAATCAATGATGCCGGCTCTCGTGCAAGCTTTACCAGAACGGGATGGGTAGGTACTCGTTATATAGCGATGGGTAAGGCTGCAGAAGTGGTTGTTAATGATGTTTTTGCAATATACTGGAATCCAGCCGGGCTTCTTGATATTAAAGGGAAGCAGCCTTTAACACCTGAAGAAATTAAACAGAAAGCAAAACAGGGTAAAATAGATAGTATATCAGAAAAAGACCTTTTGACCTTTTCACAGGATGAGTCAAGTTTTAATGTGTTGCAGATTGGTGCATCAGGAGGAATGGTTGCTGCGGATAGATACGCAGGTTTTGGTGGTTTTGCATACAAATTTAGCGGGAATGCTTTAGGTATGGGATTATATTCCATAAAATCACCGGATATTGATACCTATGATATGAGTGGGAATAAAACTGGAGTTACATCATATTCTGCTAATGTTGGCATGTTTTCATATGCAACATATATTGGTGATGCTGCTGTTGGATTTACAATCAAGGGGTTATATGAAACAATAGCAAATGTTTCCTACGCAGGGACAGGGTTGGATATTGGGGTTATTACTGAAGTCATACCATTTTTGAAGGTTGGTTTTGTTATTCAGGATATTGGTACAGGCCTTTATCCAACAAAAGAATATGAATATATTATGAATAAATATGATTTTGGTTCACCTTCAATTAAAATTAGTTCAGCCATTGTCAGTAGAGCCAATAATTTTACTATCGCTTTCTCAGGGATTAAAAAAATTGAACAGGATGAATACGAATATAATATAGGGTTTGAATTACTTGTTTATAAAAGCATGTCAGTTTATTTGGGCTTAAATGATTCATTATTTACAACTGGATGCACAATAGGATTAGGTGATTGTACTATAGGTTATGCTTTTTCGTACGATTCTGTTGATCTGGGTTATAACAATTTTATTTCAGTGATGCTCATACTATGAACAGGATAGATATTAATATTAAAAATGGACCGCTTGTTATGGGCATACTTAATGTTACTCCTGATTCATTTTACGATGGAGGTAAATATAATTCAATTGATGCAGCATTATATCATGTCAGGGAAATGATAAATGATGGTGTAGATATTGTTGATATTGGTGGGGAATCAACACGACCCGGTGCTGAAGAAGTTACACTGGAAGAGGAAATTGACAGGGTGTGTCCTGTAATTGAAAAAATTGTACATGAATTTAATATACCGGTTTCTATAGACACCCGAAAATCTAAGGTTGCTGATCAAGCATTGAGACTTGGTGCAATTATGGTAAATGATATAACTGGATTACAGGGTGATCCTGATATGCCAGTTACTATCGCCCGGTACAACGCCTATTGTGTTATTATGCATATAAAGGGTACTCCCCAGACTATGCAATTAAACACAGAATATGATGATTTATTATCCGAAATTACACGATATCTATATAACTCAATTGAGATTGCTAAAAAAGCACATATTGCCGATGATAAAATTATAATAGATCCCGGTATAGGGTTTGGTAAATCATTAGAACAAAATTATGTTATACTTAATAATATTAAAAATTTTAAAAGGTTAGGGTATCCTGTTTTAATTGGATTGTCACGAAAGTCATTGATTGGCAGGTTGTATGATACCAATGAAGACAGATTGCCTGCAACTATAGCATTAAATGCTATAGCCCTGTATAATGGTGCGGATATTATTCGTGTCCATGATGTTAAGGAGCATAAACTTATTATTAAACCTTTAAAAATGTTATATCAGGTTGCAAACTCATGAATCCCTTTTTAGCTACAGCCTGGGACTATATTAAAATAAGCTGGGAATATCTTAGAATCATTATAGATATATTGATCGTAGCTTATATCTTTTACTGGATTTATACATTTTTATCCAGATCACGGGCAATTCAGATTTTAAAAGGCCTGATTATCATTTTTATAGCCGCGGTATTATCAAAAGTATTGCGCCTGGAAACGTTAAACTGGCTGATTACAAATTTGACGTCATACATTGTGATTATGATAATCATACTTTTTCAGCCTGAATTGCGCAGAATTATCACACAGTTTGGCCAACGGACCTGGTTGCCAACATCAATGAACACCGATGCATTCCCTTTAGATGAACTTGTTAATGCAATTATTGCCATGTCAGAAGAGAAGGTTGGCTCGCTTATTGTTATAGAACGAGGGACGGATCTTCGTGGTTACATTGAGTCAGGAGTAGTGGTTAATGCAGGCATTACCGAGGAATTAATCCGTACAATATTTTTCCCAAACACCCCACTCCATGATGGAGCAATTATTATTAAAGAAGCAAAGATTGCAGCAGCAGCTTGTTATTTGCCATTGAGTGATTCACGCCAATTGAAAAAACAACATGGTGCACGGCATAGGGCAGCATTGGGAATGGCTGAAGAAACAGATGCGCTTGTTATAGTTACTTCTGAGGAAACAGGAAATATTTCTATTATGGTTAATGGTAAATTTCAATCAAAGATAAAATATACTGATTTAAAGAATATGATATTATTTTATATGAATCCCAAAAGCAAAGAGGAGATTTATAACGTAAAATGATATCCTTTTTGCAACACATGAAAATATTAATCCAACAGCACAATCTATTGCCAAAAATATTGTCAATTCTTCTTGCTGTAATATTATGGGCTAATTTGCAGAATAGTCAGATTGAAGAAATTACATATCATATTTATCCTGAAATTAAACATCTTCCGCAAAATCTAGTAATATTGGAAGATATTCAAAAAATACGAATCACCTTTCGAGGGAAAAAGGAATATATAAAATCAATTAATGTATCAAATATAAAATTGTATGTTGATTTATCCAGACCAATTGTAGGCAAAAAACATGAATATTTGATTATGATGCAATCGAATGAATTACTGAATAATATAGAGTATTTTTTAGAAAAAGAAAAATTAGAGCTTACAATTTGTAAAATTAAAAATAAAGTAGTACCAGTAGAACCTGTAATAATTGGTGAGCCTTCTCCACAATATAAAAAAGGCATAGTAATTATTGAACCCCCGTTAATTCAAATAACTGGTGCGGATGTTATTGTAGATACCATAAATAGTTTAAAGACATATCCGTTAAATATTGATAGAGAAATTCAAACATTACATGTTCCAGTACACCTTAATATAAAAGAATATTCAAAGATAATTGTTTCTCCTGATACGGTAAGGCTTACAATACCAATTATTCCAGTAACTAATCTTGTAAGTTTAACAATACCTGTTGAAATACGTAACCAGCGCAATGATATTAATTATGTTTTAAAAAATAAAAAAGTAATGGTGTATATAAAAAAATCTTTTACAAATATTGAATTAAATGAAAATGTACTTGTTGCTTATGTGAATGGTGCAATTGATGCTAATGACCAGGAAGTTATAAAATTGCCAATTATTGTTGAAAAAAAGGTGAAATCACCTTTTGAAATATTCACCTATGAACCTTTAGAAACAGAAGTATATTTATCTCATGAAGAATAGTAATATTGGAGGTTTTTTATAATGTCACACGTACAACTATGTGTTAATGTTGATCATATAGCAACATTACGTCAGGCAAGAGGTGGTAATGAACCTGATCCAGTACAGGGGGCAATTATCTGTGAAGAACATGGTGCAGCAGGCATAACAGTACATTTACGGGAAGATAGAAGACATATACAGGATCATGATGTTTTTGCATTGCGTAAAGTAGTTAAAGGTAAATTTAACCTTGAAATGGCATTATCTGATGAAATAATTGAAATTGCTCTCAAAGTAAAACCTGACCAGATAACACTGGTTCCTGAAAAAAGGCAGGAGATTACTACTGAAGGTGGCCTTGATGTAAAAACAAATTTTAAAAGAATTTGTGAGATAGTACCCTTATTTCACAGAGAAAATATTTTAGTTTCACTGTTTATAGAACCTGAAGAAGAATCTGTTAACCTTTCAAAAGAATCTGGTGCGGATTTCATTGAGTTGCACACAGGTACATATTGTAATGCAAAAGTGAAAGATGCTATTGATAAAGAAAAAAGCAGACTTTTTCATGCAGCTACCATTGCAACAAATATTGGTATTAGAGTAAATGCAGGACATGGATTAAATTATATCAATACTGCACCAATTCTTACAATGCCTGGACTTGAAGAATTGAATATAGGACATTCTATTATTTCACGTTCTATTTTCACAGGATTGGCTAATGCGGTTAGTGAAATGGTGCGAATTATCAACGAGAATAAGTAATCATTATTGAAATTTATAAGTTGACAAATAACATTATGAAATTGCAGTAGAATATATGATTTTTTTCTGAATAATAAACTTCTCAATAAGGTCAATATGATAGGTAATCTCATAAAAATTATATTTTTCTTTTTTATACTATATTTTGTCATACATGTTATCAAATATATTATAAAAGCAAGTATAAATCAATCAGATGATATAAATAAAAAGAAAGAGTATAATTATCATGATACAAAAAATAAAGTGATAGAACTTGACAAAGATGATTACAAAATTGAGTAAATATATACTAATATTATTTTGTTTTGCAATTGTAGTTTCATGTTCAAAAGAAACAGGTACATTTGCATTTAAGAATAACAATGATGACAGGTACATAATTAAAGATGGCTTATGTGAATTTAATCAGGATGAAAAAGTAAATTGGGCTTTTTGCTTTACAAAAGTATCAAAGCAAAAAAAAATTGGAGTGGTTATACTAAAGAAAGAGAATGTTTGGATTGATATCTATTCTTTTTATGATACCGTTTATAAAAATAAACCTTGTATATATGGTAACATTGAAGATTACCAAGTAGGTACATATAAAATAATAATTGTAGATAAAGGGAATACAATTGCAGAAAAGGAATTTGTAATATATAATGAAAATGAAATCAATGATTAGATCAGTGTACATCCAATATTTTTAAGATAGTAATGCATTATATATTTATCTGAAATGAATATGGTTAAAAAATAATAATAAGGGACAATAGAATAAAAATAATAAGGTTCATGTCTGTTAGCATTTCATATTTTAATGAAATAAAATATTTG
>JBFLZD010000032.1 GCA_040756435.1 Spirochaetota bacterium
AAATTAAATGGGAAGAAATTAATTGAAAATATATATAAAAGATATCCTTATTTTACTTTAAAGAGTGAAATAGCCTGTGGAAAAGATAATATTAAATTAGAAAAATCCCCATGTTTTTTTACAATTGGTTATGAAGGGAAAACAATCGATGAATATTTAAATCAAATAATAAAAGAAAACATATATCTGATAATTGATGTAAGGAAAAATCCTGTGAGTATGAAATATGGGTTCAGTAAAAAATTTTTATTTAAAACTTTGCCGGAAAGCAACATTCAATATATTCACATGCCTGAACTTGGTATAGAAACAGAGAAACGCAAGAATTTAAATTCCGTTGAGGATTACAAAAAATTATTTGTTGAATATGAGAAAGAAATATCAAATAAACCAGTACTGATTGAAAAAATAATAAAATTATATCAAAACAAAAAAAGAATTGGGCTTACTTGTTTTGAGAAAGAATATATACAATGTCATAGATCAATAATATCAAAAAAAATTGAATATAATTATGGGATTAAAGTATCTCATATATGATTGTAAAAGATGTCAAAATACTCATACTTGTAAAAACATATCCTTCTCTTTCAAAAAAATATGGTGAATTAGTATGTACTGCTGGGATTGATGAAGATGGTAAATGGATTAGGCTTTACCCTATACCGTTTCGTCTACTTGAGTATGAAAAACGCTATAAAAAATATCAATGGATTAAAGCAAAAATAGGAAAAAATAAATCAGATCCGCGTCCCGAAAGTCATATAATCATTGATAATAATTCTATTAAACTTCTTGATGTTGTGGATACAGAAGATAAATGGGCAAAGCGGAAAGCATTATTAAAAAAAACGCCTATCTATAATGATATTTCACAATTAATTGAGAAAGCAAATAAAAATATTCTTTCTTTGGCTATCTTTAAACCTGAAGAAATTATAGATTTAAAAATAGAAGAGACTGATAGAGAATGGGACAAAGAAAAAATTAAACAGATTGAACAAAATAATAAACAACTTGAACTTTTTTCTTCTGAAGAAGAAATTTATTTTAAGGAAACATTCGAATTAGTTAAAAAAATTCCGTATATCTTTTCTTATACTTTTACTGATATAAAAGGGAAAAAATCGACTTTAATGATTGAGGATTGGGAAATAGGTCAATTATACTGGAATTGTTTAAAAAGATCGAATAATAACGAAAAAAAAGCTCTGGAATTGGTAAAAAATAAATATTTAAAAGAATTTCAGAAAAAAGATATATTATTTTTTCTCGGCACAACCCGGCAACATCATGGACGGGCAAAAAATCCTTTTGTTATTATTGGGGTATTCTATCCTCCGAAAAAAATCTTGACAAATAACACCTTTTTTTAGGAATATTTTATTTAAAATGTATATATTGTATATTTCAGACATGCCCACGTAGCTCAGTCGGCAGAGCATTTGCATGGTAAGCAAAAGGTCACCAGTTCGATTCTGGTCGTGGGCTCATTATTAATTTTATAAAAATTTTTATTTTTTTTTGATTCAGGTAATTAATTACTTGACGTGGTGTGCTATATTTATAGCGTGCTTTCGTATCTATAAAATTGCATACAAACGCTAAAAAACTGTAAAAATTCAATACACTTATACAAACTATTATTAATAATAGGATATCATTATGCGTGAAGTAGTTCTATTATCATGTAAAGATTGTAAAAATCGCAATTATGCAACCAAAAAGGACAAGAAAAAGCAAACTGGAAAGCTTGAAGTAATGAAATACTGTAAGCATTGCAATAAGCATACATTGCATAAAGAAACTAAAGCATAAGGTGCGTACCGTGTTTAATAAAACAGTACAGTTTGTTAAGGAATCCAGAGACGAGCTTAAAAAAGTTTCCTGGCCCGAACGTGATGAGGTAAGTGCTTTGACTATGGTTGTTGTTATAACGGTTATAATCACTGCGTTGTTTCTATGGTTGGTTGATGCTGCGTTGATGAAAATAGTATCTCTGGTGATGCAATAGCTATGACAAAAGGGTGGTATGTAATACATACATATTCCGGCCATGAGAATAAAGTCAAACTGGCGCTGGAAAAAAAAGTCCAGAATCTTAACCTGGGGGATAAGATATTTCAGGTGAAGATTCCAACTGTTGAGGAACATTCAGTTAAAGATGGAAAGAAGGTTGTAAAACCAAAGAAGATATTTCCCGGATATGTTCTGGTTGAAATGGTTCTTGATGATGAAACGTGGATGGCAATCAAGAGTATACCGGGGGTTACGAACTTTGTAGGTTCTTTTGGTACTGAAAAACCAAGGCCGCTTTCTGAAAAGGAAGTTGATAGCCTTTTCAATAAAATGGGTGAAGTCACAACCAAAGACAAAGTTGCCGTGGTCATGGATTTTTCTGTGGGCGAACATGTTAAGGTAATTGACGGCCCGTTTAAAGAATTCACCGGCGTTATTGAAGAGGTGTATCCCGATAAAGGGCGCTTGCGTGTTAAAGTTGAGATATTTGGCAGGGGAACTCCTGTTGAATTAGATTTTGTTCAGGTTGGTAAGATTTAATTTAAAAATATTGTTTTATAGGGTTGATTACGATGGCTCCAAAGAAGAAAAAAATAGTCACTCAAATTAAGTTACAAATCCCAGGCGGCCAGGCTAATCCTGCGCCACCGGTTGGTCCTGCTTTAGGTCAGCATGGCCTTAATATCATGGAGTTTTGTAAAGCATTCAATGAAAGAACAAAGGATCAACAGGGCACCATATTGCCTGTTATTATAACAGTGTATGAAGATAGGACGTATACATTTATCATTAAAACTCCACCTGCTGCTGTTCTCATTAAAAAGGCGTTGAAACTTGAAAAAGGCTCCAGTGAGCCTAACAAAAAAAAGGTTGGTAAAATTACTCAGGCTCAGCTTGAAGAGATAGCAAAATTAAAAATGCCGGATCTCAATGCGCATGATGTTGAAGCTGCTAAACGCATTATTGCAGGCACAGCTCGCTCTATGGGAGTAGAGGTGGTTGACTGATTTTTCACATTGAAATTTAGGATTTTTTGGGGTTGTATATGAAGAGAGGAAAAAGAATAACAGACGCACGAGCAAAAATAGATAAAAGCAAACTCTATCCACTAGAAGAAGCATTGGCTATGATGAAAGAGTTGGCTTTTGCAAAATTTGATGAGACTGTTGAAGTATCGGTAAAAGTCATTCATAAAAGTTATCAAAATGTACGTGGTTCGGTAGTGTTGCCGCATGGCACGGGTAAGGATATCAAGGTGCTTGTTATTTGCAAAGGCGATAAGCAGAAAGAAGCTTTAGAAGCAGGGGCTGATTTTGTTGGAGCTGAAGATGCTATCGAAAAAATTAAAAATGGATGGCTTGATTTTCAGGCTGTTATTGCTACACCCGATATGATGAAAGAAGTTGGAAAATTAGGCCCCATACTTGGAAAAAGAGGGCTTATGCCTAAACCAAAGTCGGGTACAGTGACTGATGATGTGAAAACTGCTGTTAAGGAATTAAAAGGCGGAAGAGTGGAATATAAGGCTGATAAAACAGGAGTTATTCATTTAGGAGTTGGAAAACTTTCTTTTGAACCGCAAAAATTAGCTGAAAATATTAAAGCATTTTATAGCCAGGTTGTTAAAGACAAGCCTTCGGATGCAAAAGGTAACTATATACGTTCTTTTCATGTATGCTCTACAATGGGGCCAGGAATCAAAATTAATTATAAGGGGATTGAACGGTAATGGTTAAGCAATATAAGGTGGATTTTGTTAATGAGCTAAAGGAAAAATTAGCTTCAAAAAAGAATGTTATATTAACTAATTACTCAGGCATTAAAGTTAAGGATATGTATCAGCTCCGCAAGATTTTGCGTGAAAAGGGAGCTGAGTATAAGGTTGTCAAAAATACGTTGTTCAGGAAAGCTCTTAAAGATTGTGGTTATCCTGAAATAGATCAATATCTTGTGGGGCCTATTGGCGTTGTCTTTGTAGATAAAGAAGTTAGTGAAGTTGCCAAGGTTTTAAAGGATTTTCAGAAAGAGCAGGATAAGTTCCAGTATAGCGTGGCGATAATGGATAACGTTGTATATTCGCCAAAAGATGTGCAGCGTATTGCAGATCTACCGTCAAAAGAAGTATTGCTGGCACAGGTGATGTCACTTATAAATGGTCCGGCATCAGGTACGGCTATAGCTATTAATCAGATTATGGCATCGTTGGCACGTGGTATTAAGCTGGTTGCAGAAAAAAACGCATAAACAATTAATTACAGCATATAATCAAGGGTAAATGATACTGAGTAAAGATGTGATTAACAGCTTTTTAGTATTGGTTACCCTTATAGGTTTTTACGACTAAAGTTCGTATTAACTTCAAGATTCACTAAGTATAAGGAGTAACATAATGGCAAAGTTATCAGTACAGGAATTGTTGGAAGCAATTGGTAGTTTAACACTTGTTGAAGCGGCTGAACTTGTAAAAGCTATGGAAGAAAAGTTTGGCATTTCAGCAGCAGCACCAGTTGCAGTAGCAGCAGCACCAGCAGCAGGTGCAGCAGCTGCAGAAGTTGAGGAAAAAACAGAATTTGATGTTATCCTCACTGGTTTTGGTGATAACAAGATTAATGTTATCAAGGAAGTCAGAGCCATTACCGGTTTAGGTTTAAAAGAAGCCAAAGACCTGGTAGAAGCTGGTGGCAAGCCAGTCAAGGAAAAGGTTTCCAAGGAAGAAGCCGAGAAGATTAAAAAACAGCTTGAAGAAGCTGGAGCTACTGTCGAGATTAAGTAACGTTTTAAACGTAAAATATCTTGAAAAGATTTTGGTAATACTGTATATTGAAAACAGTAGTAGGTTTGGTTGCGATGCAATCAAACCTACTGTTGTTGATATTTGTAGAATTTACTATCATTTTCAGTCTTTTGTATACAATAACAGTGCCCCAAACAGTATGAATAAAACAATAAACGAACAATATATTTTTACAATAATTTTTAATCGATTGTCCGATTTTCTTCATATTTTGGCTTATTGTGAATAAATTTTATTTTAGGTGTAAACTATGCAAAAACAACAAAAAGTTATCCGTTTTGGTAAAATAAAACCCGGCATTGGATTGCCAAATTTGATCGAAAATCAAACCGAATCGTTTAAATGGTTTTTACAGAAGGATGTAGCCCCTTCCAAAAGGAAAAACCAGGGTCTTCAGGCAGTGTTTCTTGAAACATTTCCAATAATAAGTCCCAATGATGATATAGAACTGGAATTTGTTGAATATGAGTTGGGTGAGCCAAAATATAATGTGCAGGAATGTAAGGAAAGAGATGTTACGTATGCAGCTCCGCTCAAAGCAACAATACGGCTCATTAAGAAGGATACCATGGAAGTCCGTGAGCAGTCTGTGTATATGGGCGATATACCATTAATGACAGAAAGTGGCACCTTCATTATAAATGGTGCAGAACGTGTTGTGGTAAATCAGTTGCACAGGTCACCGGGAATCTTCTTTTTCTGGGATGAAGTTGAAAGAATGTACAGTGCCCGGGTAATCCCTGACAGGGGATCATGGCTGGAATTTGAAATGGATGCTAAAGGCCTGATAGTTGCTCGTATTGACAGGAAGAAAAAATTCCCTGCAACTATCATTCTTAAAGCATTAGGGTATAATACTAACGAAGAGATAATTAAGCTTTTCTATAATACAAAAAAGATAACCCTTACTGAGGAAAAAGATTACGAATCTCTGAAAAATAAACGAGTTGCTTCTGATGTTATTAATCCAGAAACAGGAGAAGTACTATTAGAGGCTGGTGAACGAATAACTATTGACTATGTTGATATATTGCGGGATGAGAAGATAAAAGCTGTAGAAGTTATAGAATTCCCAAAGAATAAAGACGATGCATATCTCATTACTTCCTTAGAAAAAGACGATTGCAAAAGCTCTGAAGAAGCATTATTGAAATTGCATCAGATGCTTAGACCTGGTGAGCCAACCAATATTGACAATGCACGTGAGATATTTAACCGATTATTCTTTGATCCCAGAACATACAGTTTGGGGGGTGTTGGACGCTATAAGATAAATAAGAAGTTTGGCTTTGATATGAAAGAGGTAAAGGAAGATTACCTCAGAAAAGAAGATATAGTACATACGGTTAAATATTTAATTAACCTTATTGCTGAAGTCGATGGATATATCGTTGATGATATAGACCATTTAGGAAACAGGAGAATACGGCCCGTTGGCGAGCTTATTCAGAATCAGATAAAAATTGGCTTCCAACGAATGGAACGTGTTATTAAGGAACGTATGACCATACAGGATGTTGATGTGGTCACACCACAGGCGCTCATTAGCATCAAGCCAATTACTGCTGTCATCAATGAATTTTTTGGTTCCAGCCAGCTATCGCAGTTTATGGACCAGACAAACCCATTGGCAGAGCTAACCCATAAACGGCGGCTTAATGCATTAGGGCCAGGTGGTTTAACTCGTGAGCGCGCTGGTTTTGAAGTGCGTGATGTTCACCCATCACACTATGGAAGAATGTGTCCAATAGAGACTCCTGAAGGCCCCAATATTGGATTGATCATATCGATGAGTACGTATGCACGCATTAATGACTATGGTTTTCTGGAAACTCCCTATAAGGTTGTTGAAAATGGCAGGGTTACTGATAAGGTTGTATATCTTACTGCTGATGAAGAGGATAAATATTTTATAGCCCAGGCCAACGCCAAAATAGATGAAAGCGGCAAGTTTGTTGATAACCTCATTCCTTGCCGTCACCGGGGTGATTTCCCCTATAAACGCCCTGAAGAAATTCAGTATATGGACGTATCACCGGATCAGGTATTTTCAGTTTCAACATGCCTCATTCCGTTCCTGGAACATGATGATGCAAACCGTGCACTTATGGGTTCAAATATGCAAAGGCAAGCAGTGCCACTGTTAACGGAAGAAGTTCCGCTGGTAGGTACAGGTATGGAAGGCCCTGCGGCTATGGATTCAGGTGTTGTGATTAAGGCAAAACGCGCCGGCGAAGTAATATATGCAGATGCAAAAGTTATCAGGGTAAAAACATCAAGCGGCGAGATAGATGAATATACTCTCCTGAAGTTTAAACGAACCAATCAGGGCACCTGTTTCAACCAGAAACCAATTGTACGTAAAGGTCAAAAAATAAAAGCAGGTGACATCCTGGCTGATGGGCCTGCCACAGACAATGGGAAATTAGCGTTAGGGAAAAACATCCTGGTAGCATTCATGCCATGGATGGGATATAACTTTGAGGATGCTATTCTGCTTTCTGAACGCCTGGTATATGATGATATATATACATCATTACATATTGAGCAGTTTGAGATAGAAGCCAGAGAGACAAAGCTTGGAAGGGAAGTGATAACCCGTGATATTCCCAACCTGAGTGAAAAAGCGTTCAGAGATCTTGATGAAAATGGTATCGTTAGGATGGGTGCTTATGTTGCTCCGGGCGATATACTTGTGGGCAAGGTAACTCCTAAGGGAGAGCAGGACCTTACACCTGAATACAAACTGCTGCATTCCATATTTGGTGAAAAAGCGCGTGAGGTGCGCGATACATCGCTCAGAGTGCCTAATGGTGTTGAGGGTATAGTGATTGATGTGAAGCGTTTTTCGCGTGAGAATGGAGATGAGTTGTCTGCGGGTGTAGAAGAGCTTGTCAAAGTGTACATTGCTTCAAAAAGGAAGATATCAGTTGGCGACAAGATGGCGGGACGCCACGGTAACAAGGGTGTTATATCAAGGATAGTTCCTGTATATGATATGCCGTATTTACCTGACGGAACACCGGTTGATATTGTTTTAAATCCACTATCGGTACCATCCCGAATGAATTTGGGACAGCTTCTGGAAACTGAATTGGGCTGGGCGGCAAAGGAATTAGGATTTATAGCTGAATGCCCTATCTTTGATAGCCCAGAAGAGCAGGAGATACGCGAACTTTTGAAAAAAGCAGGTTTGCCAGAATCATCAAAGACTGTCCTGTATAATGGCCAGACAGGTGAGCCTTTTGAAAGTGAGGTTATGGTTGGTTACATTTACATGCTGAAATTAGCTCACATGGTTGATGATAAGATTCATGCGCGTTCAACAGGCCCCTATTCACTGGTAACACAGCAGCCATTGGGTGGTAAGGCACAGTTTGGCGGGCAGCGATTGGGTGAGATGGAAGTATGGGCACTTGAAGCATATGGTGCTGCATACACACTGCAGGAGCTTCTTACGGTGAAATCCGACGATATGTTAGGGCGAGCACGGATTTATGAAGCGATAGTTAAAGGTATTAACACTACCTCGCCTGGGATTCCGGAGTCATTCAATGTACTGGTTCAGGAATTGCGCGGCCTTGCACTGGATGTCAGAATTTATGATGACAATGGTAATGAGATAAATCTCTCTGAATGGAGCGAAGGCTTAAGCAAGCCAAAGAGAAAAATCAAGCTTGAAACGCTTGAAAATGAGTAATTGGTAAATTTTAAAAAATTTAATGTAAGGTAAGAAGGTAATATGATGAGAGATTTTAATGATTTCAATTCTATTCAAATAAAATTAGCTTCTCCTGATATGATCCGCGAGTGGTCATATGGTGAAGTGAAAAAACCTGAAACAATTAACTATCGTACCTTAAAACCTGAAAGGGATGGCCTCTTTTGCGAAAGAATATTTGGTACAACAAAAGAATGGGAATGCTATTGCGGCAAGTTCAAATCAATACGATATAAAGGTGTCGTGTGCGATCGTTGTGGTGTAGAGGTCACACATTATAAAGTCAGGCGTGAGCGTGGCGGTCATATTGAATTAGCATGCCCGGTGGCTCATATATGGTATTATCGCTCAGTACCATCACGAATAGGGTTGTTGCTTAATTTAACAGTGAATGAGTTAAAATCTATACTGTATTATGAAAAATACGTTGTTATTGATCCTTCTGATTCTGATTTGAAATATGGCGATGTTATAGATGAAGATACATTCAACCATTATTATGAAACCTATGGTGATGAGTTTGTAGCAGATATGGGAGCAGCTGCAATCAAGGAAATGCTAAGAAGGATAGACCTTGACGGCGAAGCACGTGAATTGCGAAGCAAAATTGCAGGCCAGGATAAACTGAAAGTAGATAAAAAAGATATTAAACGACTTGAACTCATAGAAGCTTTCAGAGATTCAGGCAACCGGCCTGAGTGGATGATACTTGATGTTGTACCGGTTATTCCTCCGGAACTAAGACCAATGGTTCAGCTTGATGGTGGAAGGTTTGCAACATCTGACCTTAATGACCTTTACAGGCGTGTTATCAATAGAAATAACCGGTTAAAACGATTACTTCTTCTGAGAGCACCTGATATTATTGTAAGAAATGAAAAACGCATGCTTCAGGAAGCTGTGGATGCACTGTTTGATAATAGCAAGCGCAAACGTGCAGTGAAAGGAAAAGCCAACAGGCCTCTTAAGTCGCTTAGTGACATGTTAAAAGGCAAACAGGGCAGGTTTAGACAGAACCTTCTGGGTAAGCGAGTTGATTATTCAGGTCGTTCAGTTATAGTTATTGGCCCTGAGCTTAAACTGCATCAGTGTGGATTGCCAAAGAAGATGGCTGTTGAGTTGTTCAAGCCTTTTATCATGAAGAGGCTGGTAGATAAAGGTTTTGTGCAGAATATAAAGTCTGCTAAAAAGATGGTGGAAAACGAAAGGCCTGAAGTGTGGGAAGTTTTAGAAGAGGTTATTGCCGAACATCCCGTGCTGTTAAACCGTGCTCCTACACTACACCGGTTAGGAATACAGGCGTTTGAACCAGTACTTGTAGAGGGGAAAGCTATCAAGCTGCATCCATTAGTATGCCATGCATACAATGCTGACTTTGATGGCGACCAGATGGCTGTTCACGTTCCCCTATCACCCCGGGCCCAGATAGAATGCTGGACATTAATGCTTTCGGCTAATAATTTACTTAACCCTGCCAATGGGCAGCCTATTGTAACTCCAACCCAGGATATTGTTCTTGGGATATATTATTTAACATCTGAACTCCGAAGCGAAACTGAATATCTTCCATATTTTGGCTCGATGGATGAAGTATTATATGCACTGGAATTCAGGCAAATTAAGTACAGGACAAAGATTAAATATCTGATGGATGGTGAATTTATTGAAACAACACCAGGTAGGTTAATCTTTAACGAGAAACTTCCGGCAGGATACCCTTTTGTTAACTATACTGTCAATGATAAGGAACTTTCAAAAATTATTTCTAAAATCTTCAGAGAGTTTGGTCCAACTGCAACAGTAAAGGTGCTTGATGACATCAAGGAATTGGGCTATAAATATGCAACATATTTTGGGCCAACTATCTCAACAAGTGATGTAAAAGTACCTCCATTGAAGGACGAATTAATTAAAAAATCTAATGAGATGCTGGAAAAGATTGAGAATGAATATCGTAACGGTTATATAACCAATGAAGAGCGGTATAATCGTGTTATTGACCTCTGGACAAAAACCAATGAAGATGTTACCGATGTTATGTTTAATACAATGTCACAGGATGCTGATGGATTTAATCCAATTTATATTATGGCACAGTCCGGAGCACGAGGAAGTAAACAGCAGATACGCCAGCTTGCAGGTATGCGTGGCCTTATGGCAAAACCAAGCGGTGAAATCATTGATGTACCCATCAAGTCAAATTTTAAAGAAGGACTGACAGTACTTGAGTATTTTATCTCCACTAACGGTGCACGAAAAGGTCTGGCAGATACTGCATTAAAAACTGCTGATGCCGGGTATTTAACACGAAGACTTGTTGATATCGCCCAGGATGTAGTTATAACAATGGATGATTGCGGTACCTCGGTAGGAATTGATGTAGGCGCATTGAAAGAAGGGGATGAGGTGGTGGAATCTATTGGTTCCAGGGTATTGGGCAGAACCCTGCTTTATGATCTGTATCATCCGGTTACCAATGAAATTATTTGCAAGAGTGGTGAATTAATTACTGAAGAGATTGCAGAAAAGATTGATGAATTAGGCCTTGACCGCATAACAATCAGATCGGTATTAACATGTGAAGCTCGACATGGTGTTTGTGCACGCTGTTATGGTAGAAATTTAGCTACTGCACGTATGGTTGATATTGGTGAGGCTGTGGGAATTATTGCGGCACAGTCTATTGGTCAGCCAGGTACTCAGCTTACCATGCGTACCTTCCACATCGGAGGTACTGCATCTCACGTTGTTGAAGAAAGTGAAATCAGTTTTAATTACCCTGTCTACATAAAGGAAACTACCTTCAAAACAGTAAAAACTGAGGACGAACAGGGTGAGAAGAAAACCATATCTGTACGGCGTGGTTATATCGTTTTACAGCGATTACTGGAAGAGATACCGGTAAAAAGTGGTGAACTGGTGGTACATGATGGTGACAGAGTATATAGTGGAACTCCAATAGTAAAAAAATCTGACGGTTCATTTACTGTTACAACAAAATCAGGTGTGGTCAAACTTGATAAATCCAGGGCATATATTCTTGGTGAGCCCAATATGATTCCTGTTAATATAGGTTCTACAATTTATTTAAAAACTGATAAATTTTATAATGTAAACCCACAGACGGGGAAAACTGATGTGCTGGTGAAATTTGATCCCTGGTTTGAGCCAATATTAACAGAAATAAATGGTAAGGTAAAATTTATTGATATTGAAATCAATAAGAGTATGAGGGAGGAGATAGATCCTCAGACACATCAGCTTAAGCGTATTATCGTTGAGGCAAAAACTGAAAAGTTACAGCCAGCTATCGAAGTTTCATCTGCTGATGAAACATTCAACTATCTATTACCAAAAGGCGCACACCTGTTTGTTGATGATGGACAGACAGTAAAGGCAGGCATGGTTCTTGCAAAAATACCAAAAGAAGTGGAAAAGACAAAAGATATTACAGGTGGCTTGCCACGAGTAGCTGAACTGTTTGAAGCACGCACCCCCAAGGATAAGGCAACCATATCCGAAATTGACGGACGTGTTAAAATTGGCGATACCGTTAAGAATAAACGTAAGATAATTGTTACCGGTGATTATGGCGAAGAAAGAGAATATCAGATACCTGCTTCCAAGTATTTACGGGTTCAGGATGGCGACTGGATCAATAAAGGTGATAAAATAGATGATGGCCCAATTGATCCCCATGATATCCTTGATATTAAGGGACCGCGTGAACTTGAAAAATTCCTTGTAAACGAAATTCAGGAAGTGTATCGTTTACAGGGTGTTCAGATAAATGATAAGCACATTGAGATAATTGTGCGACAGATGTTAAGAAAAGTCATCATAGAAGATCCTGGTGATACAAGCTTTGTGGTAGACCAGATAGTTGATAAGTTTGAGTTTGATGATGAAAATATGCGTGTTGAAAAAGAAGGTGGTAAAGCAGCATCTGCAAAACCGGTACTGATGGGTATAACAAAATCTGCTCTTAATACAGAATCGTTTATATCTGCTGCATCGTTCCAGGAAACAACACGCGTGTTAACCGAAGCAGCAATTAAAGGAAAGATTGATAGATTACGTGGATTAAAGGAAAATGTAATCATTGGTCATCTAATCCCAGCAGGTACGGGTGTGCGCGAATACAATAAGGTTACCGTATATCAAAAAGTTAAGGGCGATTTAGATGGCGTTGCAAAAGAAGTAGAGGAAGAAATCCCTGCTGAGAAGTAAAATTTCTTGACAATTCTACAGGTAAAATTGATTAATCACTTTCAATTAAAATTTTGAAAGTGGTTAATCTGCATAATATAATGATATAATATTTAATAAATGTAGTGAGGAGACAGGATGCCTACAATTAATCAGTTAATACGGAAAGGGAGATCTGAAAAGGTTAAGAAATCAAAATCCCCGGCACTGAAGAGTTGCCCTCAGAAAAGAGGAGTATGTACACGAGTAATGACTGTTACTCCAAAAAAACCTAATTCAGCATTACGGAAGGTTGCCCGTGTGAGGCTGACCAATGGAATAGAAGTAACTGCATATATTCCAGGTATAGGCCATAATCTTCAGGAACACTCTGCTGTGCTTGTAAGAGGTGGAAGGGTAAAGGACCTGCCTGGTGTCAGGTACCATATAGTACGTGGAACATTGGATTCTTTAGGTGTTAATGACCGCAAAAAAGGCAGATCAAAATACGGCACTAAGCGGCCAAAAGCATAATGTAATAATTATTTGGTATAGTGAGGTTTAATAATGGCACGAAGGCGTAGACCAGCAAAGCGGACAATTTTACCGGACCCAAAATATGGCAATATAGTAGTTTCAAAATTTATTAATTGCATGATGTTGAAAGGCAAAAAAGGGGTTGCTGAGCAGGCTTTTTATAAAGCATTGGAACTCATTGGTGAGCGTACTCAGAAAGACCCCATTGAAGTGTTTATCACTTCGCTTGAAAATGTAAAGCCTCTTGTTGAGGTTAAATCACGGCGTGTTGGTGGTGCAACGTATCAGGTTCCTGTTGAAATACGCCCTGAAAGGCGACAGGCACTTGCTATCAGGTGGCTAATAAATAATGCCCGCAGCAGAAATGAAAAGACCATGTTTCAGAAGCTGGCGGGTGAGCTACTGGATGCATACAACAACACCGGTGCTTCAATAAAGAAAAAGGAAGATACTCACAAGATGGCAGAAGCTAACAAGGCATTTTCACATTATAAGTGGTAATTATATTATTTGCTGTTGAAAAGTTTGATATATAAAATACCAGGGCATCCCCCTGGTATTTGATGCTTTGTCATAAATAATTATATTTGTCATCAGGAATTATGGGAAGAGAGTTACCATTACACAGAACGCGAAATATTGGGATAATGGCTCATATTGATGCAGGTAAAACCACATTAACCGAGCGTATCCTCTATTATACTGGCAAGACGTATAAAATTGGTGAAGTCCATGATGGCACTGCAGAGATGGACTGGATGATTCAGGAAAAGGAACGAGGAATTACCATAACTGCTGCTGCTACCACAACCTACTGGAAAAATACACGCATCAATATCATTGACACTCCAGGGCATGTTGATTTCACCGTTGAGGTGGAACGAAGCCTGAGAGTTTTAGACGGAGCTATCGCCGTATTTGATGCCGTTGCCGGAGTGGAGCCTCAGAGTGAAACAGTGTGGAGACAGGCTACACACTACAATGTCCCCCGAATATGTTTTGTAAATAAAATGGATAGAGTGGGTGCAGATTTTGAGAATTGTCTCACCATGATAAAGGAACGTTTGTATTCCGTACCGTTGCCCCTACAAATTCCCTATGGAAAAGAGGATAGCTTTAAGGGTGTTATAGATATAGTCCAGATGAAAGCATTGGTGTGGGCTGACCAGTTGGGTGAGCATTATGACATTGTTCCAATACCTGACCAATACCAGGATGAAGCTTTGTATTATCGCGAACACCTGATTGAACTTGTTGCAGAATACGATGAAGAAATGCTGGAAAAATATTTGGAAGGTGTGGAAATAACCGAAACTGAGCTGAAACGTGCTATTCGCAATGCAACGTTGAAAACTGCATTGTTCCCGGTATTTTGTGGCAGTGCACTGAAAAATAAAGGTGTCCAGCCATTGATTGATGCCATTATTGACTATCTGCCCTCGCCTAAGGATATCCCGGCTGTAAAGGGGCATGATGTACATCATGATGATAAAATCATAGAGCGCCATCCTGATGACAGGGAACCTTTTTGTGCACTGGTCTTTAAGATAGCAAGTGACTCGTATGTGGGGAAGCTCTGTTATATCAGAGTGTACTCGGGGCATCTGGCAGCGGGTGATACTGTTTATAATGTCAATAAGCAGAAAAAAGAACGTATTGGACGGATATTGCGGATGCATGCCAATGACCGGGAAGACATCAAAGAAATATATACGGGGGATATTGCTGCACTTGTGGGTTTGAGGTTTGCCCAGACAGGCGATACCATCACATCGATTGATGCGCCACTACTTCTAGAAAAGATGGAATTTCCGGAGCCTGTAATATCGCGGGCAGTAGAGCCCAAAACAAGGGCAGATCTTGAAAAATTGCATACAGTTCTAAAGCGTTTGGAAGAAGAGGATCCAACGTTTTTTGTCAAAATTGATGAAGAAAGCGGGCAAACGATCATTTCGGGGATGGGTGAACTGCATCTGGAAATCATTGTTGACAGGTTACAGCGTGAGTTCAATGTGCTTGTCAATGTTGGCAAGCCACAGGTTGCCTATAAAGAAACAGTCACAGCAGCAGCCAGGGCTGAAGGAGTATTTGAAAAAGACATTGCCGGAAAATTGCAATATGGCCATGTACTGCTTGAGGTAAGTTCGTGCGATAGTTCCTTTGAGTTTGTTTCAAAGGTGGATACATCATTGTTACCCGAAAATTGCCTAAAAGCCGTGGAGATGGGTTGCCGTGATGCACTCAGTTCCGGGGTAATAGCTGGATATGAGATGACAAAGATACGGGTTGTACTTGAAGATGCAAAATACCGCGAAGATGCTTCAGTTGACCATGCATACCGTATTGCTGCAACAATGGCTTTCAGAGATGCAGCACGGAAAGCTTCACCAATGTTGCTTGAGCCTGTTATGAAGCTGGAAGTGGTGGTGCCTGATGAATATATGGGTGACATAATCAATGATATTAATTCACGACGTGGAAAAATTGAACATATTGATATTCGTGGTATGCTAAAGGTTATAGATGCGTATGTGCCACTGGCTGAAGCATTTGGCTATACAACTGCTATACGTTCACTGAGCCAGGGGAGAGCATCGCATACGTTGCAATTCAGCCATTATGAAGTTGTCCCCCAGGCTGTGATGGAAAAGGTTCTTGGCAGTTACTATCGCCCTGTTTAGTATAAAATAATGATAAAAAATTAATTTTAATTTTTATAAAAAAATATTTGATATTTTATAAATTACGCAATAAATTAGTTGACAGATAAAGCATATATTTTTTTAATTCACACACTTCCACCGTTATGCACTAAAATAGATGATGTGGAAGTTTGTGTTATCTGAACGTAATACTTTCTAACGATCATAGAGTGATAAAATCTTTAGCGTTGGTGCTACGTTTGTATTGTATTATTGTGTTTATGTGATATAATGAAATTTATTATTTTTATAAAGGAGATAACAAATGGCAAAGGCAAAATTTGACAGAACCAAACCACATGTTAATGTTGGAACAATCGGCCATATTGACCATGGCAAGACTACATTAACATCTGCAATAACAAAAGTTCTTGCGGCTGCGTATGGTGGCAATAATAAACCTGTAGAATTTGATCAGATAGATAATGCACCAGAAGAAAAAGCACGAGGTATAACGATTGCTACTTCACATCAGGAATATGAAACACCAAACAGGCATTATGCACATGTTGATTGTCCTGGCCATGCTGACTATATTAAAAACATGATTACCGGTGCTGCACAGATGGACGCTGCTATTCTTGTTGTTGCAGCAACTGACGGCCCAATGCCTCAGACAAAAGAGCACGTTCTTTTAGCTCGCCAGGTTAACGTACCTTATATCATTGTTTTTCTTAATAAAGTTGATATGCTTGATCCGGCTGACAGGGATGAGCTGGTTGAGCTGGTTGAAATGGAAATCAGAGATCTTCTCAACAAGTATGAGTTCCCTGGTGACACAATTCCAATTATACCTGGTTCTGCATTGAAAGCCATGCAGTGTGGTTGCGGAAAGAAAGAATGTGAAGCATGTGGACCAATTATAAAATTGGCTGAAACCCTTGATACCTATGTTCCTGAACCAAAGCGTGATAGGGATAAACCATTCCTTATGCCTATTGAAGACGTATTTTCAATTACTGGCCGTGGAACAGTTGTAACCGGAAGGATTGAGCGTGGTATTGTAAGGACTGGTGATGAAGTTGAGATTGTTGGTTTTGGTGAAACCAAAAAGACAGTTGTTACCGGTGTTGAAATGTTCCGAAAGATTCTTGATGAAGGTATTGCTGGTGACAACGTAGGATGTCTCCTCCGTGGTACAGGCAAGGATGAAGTTGAGCGTGGACAGGTTTTGGCAAAACCGGGTTCAATTACTCCTCATAAAAAATTTGAAGCTGAAGTTTACGTACTATCAAAAGAAGAAGGTGGTCGTCATACTCCATTCTTCAGTAACTATCGCCCACAGTTCTATTTTAGAACTACTGACGTAACCGGCATCATTCAGTTGCCTGAGGGTGTAGAGATGGTTATGCCAGGTGACAATATTAAGATGACGGTAGAGCTTATTACACCTGTTGCAATGGAAGAAACCCTTCGATTTGCAATACGAGAAGGTGGAAGGACTGTTGGAGCTGGTGTAGTTTCCAAGATATTAGAATAAATAATTTATTGATTTAAAATTAGTAATGTTCATAGTTGTCAGGCTGGTGTACAATCAACCTGACAACTATTTACAATATAACGGGAATATTATCCATTGAAGAAGATTGTTATAGACGATCTTGATGTGGGTGAACAGCGTAAGAAATTATAATTTGATATTTGGATGAAAGAAAGGTGTTACAGTGGCAAAGCTTACGGGACAACGAATTAGGGTGAAATTGAGATCATTTGATCCATATTTATTAGATCAATCGGCAGCTAAAATAGTTGCGACAACGAACAGGAGTGGTGCAAAAGTAGCAGGTCCTATACCGCTACCTACACGAATTGAAAAATTTTGTGTATTGCGTTCCCCTCATGTTAACAAGAAGTCGCGTGAGCAGTTTGAGATACGAACTCATAAGCGTCTGATCGATATCATCGATCCTAACTCCGATACAGTTGAAGCGCTTATGAAGTTGGAATTGCCTGCTGGTGTTTCTGTAGATATAAAATCATAATTATTTCATCTTTCATGAAAATTTGGTAGATAGCTCTTTAAGAAAGAGTGTGATAGTCTTATAATCGATGCATGGGATAGGAAAATGAAAAAGGCTTTAATTGGCAAAAAGATAGGGATGAGTCAGATGTTTTTAGACGATGGGACAGTGGTTCCGGTTACTGTGTGTGAACTTGGTCCGTGCGTTGTTGTACAGAAGAAGACTGTTGAAAAGGACGGATATAATGCATTGAAACTGGGATATGGTGAAACAAAAGCTCATCGTCTTACAAAACCGATATTGCAAGATTTAAAGAAGAAAAATCTTCCTTTACTGAAGGTATTCAGGGAAGTTGAAAACTTTGATGAAAATCTTCAGGAAGGAAGTGTTATTACCTGTGAGATATTTACTGAAAACCAGATGGTTGATGTTACCGGTATTTCTAAGGGAAAAGGGTTTGCTGGTGTTATTAAAAGGCATGGATTCCATGGTGGTAGAGAAACCCATGGGTCAAACTTCCACAGAGCTCCTGGCTCCATTGGTGCAAACACATTCCCTGCTGAAGTCTGGAAGGGGAAAAAATTGCCAGGAAGACATGGTGGAAAAACTGTTACTGTTAAAAATTTAAAGATAGTTAAGATAATCAAAGACAAGAATTTAGTATTAATATCTGGTGCTGTCCCTGGTACCGTTAATTCAATTATTACAGTACAAAGCAAATAGGCAGGGTTATTATGGTTGTTGATGTTTATACAGTTGATGGAAAAGTTAAAGGACAGATTGAGTTGAATGAAACCATCTTTAATGCAAAGATTAATGATGTTCTGATATATGAATTGATTAAGGCTGCAAATGCCAATTTGCGTCAGGGAACTCATGATACCAAAGAGCGTTCTTTAGTATCAGGTGGTGGGGCAAAACCATGGAGGCAGAAAGGTACAGGTAGAGCACGCCAGGGATCTATTCGTGCTCCTCAGTGGAAGGGTGGTGGCGTGGTTTTTGGTCCACATCCACGTGACTATCGTATTGAATTACCTAAAGGTATCAGGCAGGAAGCCTATCGTTCATTATTATCTCTGAAGTTCAAGGAAGGCGCAGTTAAAGTTGTTGAGGACTTTTCAGTGGAAAGTGGTAAAACTAAGGATATAGCTTCAATAGCCAAAAAGCTTAATGTTAAAAAAGGTGTACTGATTACTGATAGTGAAGATACCATGTTGAAAAGAGCAATACGAAATATTCCATGGTTTGTGTATAATAATGTAAAACGGCTATCAAGCAGGGATATATTTTATACTCAGACAGTTTTAATAACCGAAAGTGCTGCAAAAATTATTAATTCGAAGTATGCAAAAGGTGAGTAATTATGGATGTTAATGATATAATCATACGCCCTGTTATTACAGAAAAGGCAACTGAACTTGCAAAACAAAACAAATACGTGTTTAGAGTACATAAAAAAGCAAATAAAGATATGATAGAGAAGGCTATAAGCAGTATTTTTGGCGTTACACCCGTAAAGGTGAATGTTATGATTGTACGGGGCAAGCGTAAAAGAGTGCGGTATAATTACGGATATACAGCATCATGGAAAAAAGCGATAGTTACGTTAAAAGAAGGCGATAAAATAGAAGTTTTTGAATCAAAATAAGAAATTTTTACTATAAGCAATAAAGGTAACGACAATGGGTTTGAAAAAGTATCGGCCATTAACACCAACATTACGATATCAGACAGTGCTGGATTTCAGTGAGATTACCACTGATGAACCGTTGAAGTCGCTTACAAAGGGCAAGAAAAGTTATGCGGGTAGAGGCTTCAAGGGGCAGGTTTCTGTCAGAAGAAAAGGTGGTGGGCATAAGCGCCGCTATAGAATTATTGATTTCAAGCGCAATAAATATAATATTGAAGGTAAGGTTGCTACATTAGAATATGATCCAAACCGAAGTGCAAATATTGCTTTAATCGTTTATAAAGACGGTGAAAAAAGATACATTATTGCACCTGCTTCGGTTAAGGTTGGTGATACGATAGTTTCTGGCGAAAATGTTGAAGTTAAACCAGGTAATGCAATGCCTTTAAAAAACATACCGGATGGTACCAATATTTATAATATTGAGTTGCATAAAGGTAAAGGTGGTCAGTTAGTGCGTTCAGCAGGTACCAGTGCCGTTATAACTGCAAAAGAAGGTGATTATTGCCTGATCAAATTACCCTCGGGCGAAATCAGGAAGATACATTGTGAATGCTATGCAACAATTGGTGAAGTTTGCAATAAGGATCATATAAATGTAGATATAGGAAAGGCTGGTAGAAGCAGATGGTTGGGGAGAAGGCCAAAGGTAAGAGGTGTCGCAATGAATCCGGTTGACCATCCACTTGGTGGTGGCGAAGGGAAATCATCTGGAGGAAGACACCCCTGTTCGCCAACTGGCAAACCTACAAAAGGGTATAAGACCAGGAAGAAGAAGAAATACAGCGACAAAATGATTATTAAACGAAGGAAGTAATTGCTATGGCTCGTTCATTGAAAAAAGGACCGTATGTTGATATAAAGTTATTTAAGAAAATTGAGGAAATGAACTCAACAAACACCAAAAAAGCCATTAAAACATGGTCACGAAGGTCTACTATATTCCCTGAGATGATTGGCCATACGATTATGGTCCACAATGGGAAGAATTTTATTCCGGTATATGTAACTGAGAATATGGTTGGACATAAATTGGGTGAGTTTGCACCTACCAGAACTTTCAGAGGTCATGCAGGCAAAGATGATAAGGTAGCAAAGAGGGGCAAGTAAATGGAAACAAGGGCATTGTCACGATATAACAGAATTTCTGCCAGTAAGGCACGTCTGGTTGCAAATGAAATACGGGGTTTTTCCTTTCCTGAAGCCATTGATATTCTGAAAGCAATACCCCGTAAAGCATCAAAGGTTATCATGAAAACGCTGTATTCAGCAGCGGCAAATGCTAAATATAGCAATCCTGAAGTACGGGAAAATAATTTATATATCAAGAAGGTTGTTGTGGACGAGGGCCCAACAATGAAACGGTTCAGACCTCGTGCACGTGGACGAGCTTCACGTATACGAAAAAGAACCAGCACAATTGAAATAATTTTATCTGATGAAAATTAATCAGTAAAAGGTGTAATAATGGGACAGAAAGTTAATCCAACAGGACTGAGAGTAGGAATAATACGAACATGGGATTCGGTATGGTTTGCTGAAAAGGATGAGTATCGGAAAAATCTCCATGAAGACATTAAAATACGAAAGTATATTATGAATAAATTTAAGACAGCAGGGATTGCAAAGGTTGGCATTGAGCGATTTCCTGACAGAATTAATGTTTATATTCATACTGCAAGGCCGGGATTGCTTATTGGCCGCAAGGGTGTTGATATAGAAAATTTAAAAGAGGAATTACAAAAGAAAGTCCAGAAAAATGTGAATATATATGTTCAGGAAGTGAAAAAACCTGAACGTGTTGCTAAGCTTGTAGCAGAACAGATTGCAGCACAGATTGAAAATCGTTTCCCATACCGGAGAGCCATTAAGCAAGCTATTACTGCGGCAATGAGAAGCGGTGCGCTGGGGATTAAGGTTAATATTTCTGGGCGCTTGAATGGGGCTGAAATGGCCAGGGAAGAAGCCTATAAAGAGGGCAGAATCCCTCTGCATACATTACGTGCAGATATTGATTATGGATTTGCTGAAGCTCTCACCACATTTGGGCTTATAGGGGTTAAGGTGTGGATTTATAATGGTGATGTTCTTTCAAATGCTGAGGAACAGGAAGAAGAAAAATTTGCATTACGGAAAAAATCACAATAATTGAATAAAGGTGCACAACAATGTTAATGCCCAACAGAACAAGGTATAGAAAAGTTCATCGTGGACGAATGAAGGGAAAGGCAGTACGTGGTTCTACTATCCATTTTGGCGAGTATGCGTTAAAATCACTAGAATGCGGTGAGATCAACTCCCGTCAGATTGAAGCAGCACGTATTGCTATCAGCCGTAAGGTTAAGCGTGGTGGCAAGCTGTGGATTAGAATTTTCCCTGACAGGCCGTTTACCAAAAAGCCAGCTGAAACACGAATGGGTAAAGGAAAAGGTAACCCTGAAGGATTTGTTGCACGTATTAAACCGGGAAGAATATTATTTGAACTGGCCGGTATTGATGATGCAGTTGCTCGTGAAGCATTATCACTTGCAGCCCATAAATTACCAGTTAAAACCAAGATAATATCAATACATGATAATAATTAGTTCTGGAGTTGTTCAATGAAGGGTAAATTAGATGAATTGACAATAGATGAATTGCAAAGAACGTTACAGGAAGCAAAAGAAGAATTACGAAAAGAGCGATTCAAAAGGACAGTGAGCAGGGTTGAAAATCCCAAAAAGGCAATGCAGCTTAAAAAGCAGATTGCAAGAATTTTAACATTGCTCAGAGAGTATGAGTTGGGCAAAAGGACTTTACGAAGTAAATAATTGTGGTGGTAGATAGTTATGGAAGGTAAAAACCGAAAACAGATCGTTGGTAAAGTAATTAGCAATAAAATGGATAAGACAGTTGTAGTTGAGATTGAAAGGATGATGATGCATCCTAAATATCATAAGTTTGTCCGTAAAACCAAAAAAGTAAAAAGCCATGATGAACGCAATGAGTGTTCAATTGGTGATATTGTTCTTATAGAAGAAACAAGGCCTTTGTCCAAGGAAAAGCGTTACCGTTTGGTGAAGATAGTTGAAAAGGTAAAATAGGGTTAGAGCTATGATTCAGGTTCAAACAATGTTAGATGTTGCTGATAACAGTGGTGTAAAAAGAGTGCAGTGTATAAAAATATTAGGTGGAACCAAGAGGCGATACGCTTCGGTTGGTGATGTCATAATTGTTGCGGTAAAAGATGCACATCCATCGTATGGATTGAAAGATTCAACAGGAAAGAAAGTTCATGGCAAAGCAGTGTTACGAGCTGTAGTTGTGCGAACAACCAAGCCTGTACGGCGACCTGATGGTTCATATATACGGTTTGATGATAATGCAGTTGCAATTATCGATACTAAAGGTGAACCCAGGGGTTCCCGTATATTTGGTCCGGTAGCTCGTGAATTACGTGATAGAAACTTTTTGAAAATAGTTTCTTTAGCTCCAGAGGTTTTATAAAAAGGTGTTACTATGGTACAAACTCGATTAAAAAAAGATGATCTTGTAATGGTGACTACAGGCGCTGATAAAGGCAAACGTGGCAAAGTGTTGTTTGTTGACAAAAAGCGCGGTAGGGTAATTATAGAAGGTGTTAATTTGCGGAAGAAATATGTGAGGCCTTCACAGGAGAACCCCAAAGGTGGGCAGATAGAATTGCCATACCCAATTAATATTTCAAATGTAATGGTATTTTGCGAAAAATGCAAAAAGGCTGTGAGGGTTGGCATCAAGATAGACGGTGATGCAAAATATCGCGTATGCAAAAAATGTGGCAAACGAATTGATTAGTGAGGAAAATGATGGCAGCACGATTGCGTATATTATATGAAAAGGATATTAAAAAGCGGTTGATGGATAAATTTAAATATTCATCAGTTATGCAGATCCCTAAAATTGAGAAAATTGTTCTCAATGTTGGCGAAGGTGAAGCTCATTCCAATCCCAACCTGCTTAAATCAATAATTGATGAGCTATCACTTATTACCGGTCAGAGAGCGGTTAAAACTGTTGCACGAAAATCAATTGCGGCGTTTAAAATTCGTGAGGGGTATGATGTAGGTGCTCGTGTCACGTTGCGTGGTGACAAGATGTATGAGTTTTTAGACAGGCTGGTTAATGTTGCTCTACCACGAGTGCGTGACTTCAGGGGACTATCGCCCAATTCATTTGATAATGCGGGTAATTATAATTTTTCAGTAAAAGAGCAGATAATTTTCCCGGAGATAAACCTGGATAAAGTTGAGAAAATCTATGGGATTAATATAACAATTAAAACAACAGCAAAAAATGCCAGTGAGGCACGTGCGTTGCTTGAAGAATTCAGATTTCCATTCCAAGAAGCGAGGTAAGTCAGGTGGCTAGCGAAAGAATGTTTGCAAAGGCCCGAAGAGAGCCTAAGTTTAAGATACGTCAAAGAAATAGATGTAAGGTATGTGGAAGGCCAAGGGGCTACTACAGACGGTTTGAACTTTGCAGGGTTTGTTTGCGGAAGTTGGCCGGTGAAGGCTTAATCCCGGGTGTTAAAAAATCATCCTGGTAAAATTTAATAGGGAGTATAAGCGTTATGAGTTGTATTTCTGATCCAATTGCAGATATGTTGACCCGAATGCGAAATGCAATTAATGCAGGACACGTTAAAGTTGATATACCCTCATCAAAAATGAAAATGGCAATTGCAAAGATTTTAAAAGATGAAGGTTTTATTAAAAACTATAAACTTATTGATGATAATAAGCAAAAAACATTACGAATTTACCTTAAATATAGTGCAGATAATCAGTCAGCAATTATTCAAATGAAACGGATAAGCACTCCCGGAAGAAGAGTATATATTAAAGCCGAGGATCTGAAGCCGGTATACAACAATATGGGTATTATGATTCTTTCTACATCAAAAGGTATTATTACTAATAAAGCCGCCAAACAGCTGAATATTGGCGGAGAAGCTTTATGTGAGATTCTATAAGGGGCAGCCGGATATGTCTAGAATAGGGAAAAAACCGATAGTGATACCAAATGGTGTATCAGTTGATCTGAGTGGTGAAATGATTACTGTTAAAGGGCCTTTAGGAACTCTGCAGTATACGTTGCAGGATGCCATTAATGTAGTTATTGATAACAATGTTATTAATATAGCAAAAAAAGATGAGCAGTCCAAAGACAAGAAAGTCAATGCTTTATGGGGATTAACACGGGCGTTGATACATAATATGGTTGTTGGCGTATCAAGTGGATTTGAAAAAAATTTGGAGATAGTTGGTGTTGGATACAGAGCAACCCAGAAAAGCAACGATGTTGAGTTCCAGTTGGGTTATTCGCACAGCATACTGTTTTCACCACCTGCTGGTATAAAGGTTGAAGTCGTTGAGCCAACAAAATTAAAAGTAAAAGGTATTGACAAACAGTTAGTTGGCCAGGTGGCAGCAAATATTCGCAAATTACGCCCACCAGAACCATATAAAGGCAAGGGTATCCGCTA
Source organism: Spirochaetota bacterium (assembly GCA_040756435.1). Lineage (NCBI taxonomy): Bacteria > Pseudomonadati > Spirochaetota > Spirochaetota bacterium. Next base: position 25,119 of record JBFLZD010000032.1, read on the forward strand.
TAAGGATGAGCAGATTAGAAGAAAAGCTGGCAAGACCGGCAAGTAAGATTATTTGGGTGTAAAGGATAGTAATTATGAATAGATTGAAATTGAAAAAAGTAAGATACTTGCGCAGGCGCATGCGCGTAAAATCTAAAATAAGAGCCAATACCCAGCGGCCGCGTATGTGTATTTCGCGAAGCAATAAAAATTTCTATGTGCAGATTATCGATGACAGCAAGGGTCATACACTGGTGAGTGCTTCAACTTTGGAAAAAGATTTCCCAATAACCAAGAACCGAAGTAATAAGGCAGCAGCCAAAGAATTAGGCAAAATCATTGCCCAGAGAGCTGTGGCTAAAAATATAAAGCAGGTGGTCTTTGACAGAAACGGTTACCTTTATCATGGGAAGATAAAGGAATTTGCTGATGCTGCCCGCGAAAATGGATTAGAATTTTAGGGGAGATGGTAATGAAGATTTTGAAAAAACGTGTAAAGCCTGAAGGACTGGAGTTATCCGAAAAGATAATTATCATCAACCGTGTTGCAAAGGTTGTAAAAGGTGGTAGAAGGTTTTCTTTCAATGCCATGTCTGTTGTTGGTGATAATAAAGGGCATGTTGGTATAGGATTTGGGAAAGCCAATGAAGTGCCTGATGCTATTAGGAAAAGCGTTGAGGATGCCAAAAAGAATTTATATAAAATAAATGTTAATAAAAACACTATACCGCATGAGGTTATAGGAAGATTTAAATCAACGCGTGTTATCCTGAAGCCTGCTGCACCAGGTACAGGACTTATTGCCGGTGATTCAGTTAGAGCAGTTGTGGAAAAGGCAGGAATAGTGGATATATTATCAAAGACTTTAGGATCACGAAACCCGGTTAATGTTACCAAAGCAACGATAAATGGCTTGTTGCAGTTGCGAAGCCTGAAAGAAGCGGCCGATTTACGTGAAGTTCCGTTACCAAAGTTATGGCAACCATAAGAGGTGTATATGGCTAAGAAATTACGTGTAAAACAGATACGAAGTTATATAAGTGCAAAACCAAAGCAGAAAGCAACGCTGAGGGCTTTGGGATTGCGGAAAATAAATGCAGAAAGAGTACATGATGATACTCCTGTAATCAGAGGGATGCTTCAGGTTGTCAAACATATGGTTGAAGTTTCAGAGATTAAAGAATAAAAGTAGTAGGTGTGAATGGTATGCAATATACATTGAAAAAACCTGAATATATAAAAAAGAAAAAACGCATTGGTTGTGGCCCCGGAAGTGGCCATGGAAAAACAAGCTGCAAGGGACATAAAGGGCAAAAAGCCAGGTCGGGCGCTCATTTTAAGCCGGGTTTTGAAGGCGGACAGATGCCCTTACAAAGAAGGGTCCCCAAACGTGGATTTAACAATGCACAATTTAAGGAAGAAGTGCAAATTATTAATATTAATGATATAGTACGATTAGGGATTCAGGAAGTTACTCCTGAAGTATTGTATCAGAAAGGTTTGATTATATCACAGTTGTTACCGGTAAAACTGCTTGGAAATGGGGATATTACTTCGGCAGTTAAAGTAACTGTTGATGCAGTTTCAACTTCTGCAAAAGAGAAAATTGAAAAGGCCGGTGGAAGTGTTGCGCTTAGATCATAATTATAAAAAGAGGTCATAAAGAAATAATGCCAAATGTAATTGCAAATATATTTAAAATTCCAGAACTGCGGAAAAGGGTGTTATTTACCCTTTTTATTTTGGTAGTATACCGTATTGGGGCACATATACCAATACCAGGGGTGAACATTGAGGCATTAAGTTCATATTTTGAGATGGCTGCAAAAAGCCATGGTGGGGGATTTGTTGATTTTTTTGACCTTTTTGCAGGTGGTGCGCTAAAACGCTTTACCATATTTGCCTTAGGGATTATGCCCTATATTTCGGCATCTATTATAATGCAGCTATTAACAGTGGTTATTCCAGCTATAGAAAAGTTATCCAAGGAAGGACCTGAAGGATATAAGAAGATAAACCAGTATACCCGTTATGGGACCGTACTTTTGTGTGCACTGCAGGGCTTTGGCCTCACCATGTGGATGAAATCCATGACATCCCCCAAAGGTACAGTTGTGCCTCAGGATGCAGGCATTGGCTTCATTATAGTTGCAGTACTTGCCATTACTACCGGGACCATGATACTTATGTGGCTTGGCGAAATGATAACAGAACGGGGTATTGGTAATGGGATATCGCTCATTATTTATGCTGGAATTGTTGTTCGTGCTCCTTCAGCGTTCCTTGATACCATGAATAGAATAATCAGCAGAAGTGATCCCATCATTGCGCTTATACTGATTGCGTTATTTATAGGGGTAGTGGCCGCATCAATACTATTAACGCTGGGTGTACGAAAGATTCCTGTACAATATGGCAAACGTGTTGTTGGAAGGCGTATGGTACAGATGGCATCACAGGCTATCCCACTGCGGGTTAATGCGGCAGGTGTTATTCCAATCATTTTTGCTTCATCAGTTATTTTGTTCCCGGCTCAGATAAGTAACATGCTGGGTGCAACTAAATATGCAATTTTTACCAAGATACAATACTGGCTGTCACCAGGGCATACAGCATATATGATTATATACAGCTTGTTAATTATATTTTTCTGCTATTTTTATACGGCAATACAATTTAATCCCAATGATCTGGCCGAAAATTTGAAGAAATACGGTGGATTTATACCAGGGATACGGCCGGGTCAAAACACTGCGGATTATATTATGCATATTTTAAACAGGATTACTTTACCAGGTTCTATCTTTTTAGCATTGATAGCGATAGTTCCTGATTTTATTATACGTGTATGGCCTGAAGAGGTATCACCGGGAATGGCATACCTTTTTGGTGGTACATCATTACTGATTATAGTTGGTGTGGCACTGGATACATTGAAGCAGATAGAGTCACAACTTTTGATGAGACATTATGATGGCTTCTTTAAAAAAGGGCGTATAAAAGGTAGAAGATATTAAATTTAAAAGCTATATTTATTCTTTATACAATTATATTTTGAGGCGTTTTGGCTATATTTATTTACAGTGAAGAGGAGATTAAGCGGGTTGAGGATGCATGCAGGATAACTGCTGCTGTTCTGGATGAGATTGGAAAGCATGTTGTTGCAGGTATCAGCACTTTTGAGCTGGATAGGATTGCAAGGGATTTAATAAAAAACTTTAAGGCAATCCCTGCATTTTTAGGGTATAAGGGGTATCCAGCAGCTATCTGTACTTCAATTAATGAAGTTGTTGTCCATGGGATACCCAGTAAAGGGCAAATCTTAAAAAAAGGCGATATCGTTGGTATTGATATAGGCGTTCAGTATAATGGATATTTTGGTGATGCAGCAAAAACATTTGTTGTTGGTAAGGTAAACAATACCGTAAAAAAATTGCTTGAAGTTACAAGAGAAGCACTTGAACGTGGTATTTTACAGTGTAAAGATGGGAATCATCTGACTGATATATCGCATGCAATTGAATCACATGTAGTTCAGTATGGTTTTCAACCTGTTCATGAGTTTGTTGGCCATGGTATAGGAAGGAATTTACATGAAGAACCTTCTATACCCAACTTTGGCAAGCCTGGCAAAGGTCCTGTAATAAAAACAGGGATGATCTTTGCAATAGAGCCAATGATTAATGAAGGAACATATCAGGTTGAAATTTTGCAGGATGGATGGACAGCAGTAACAAAGGATAGAAAGTTTTCAGCACATTTTGAACATACTGTGGCTGTTGTTAATGGAAATCCAAAAATATTAACACACAATTAATTTTTTATTACAAGGAGTTAAAAACTGGATGGCCAAAGAAGAACCAATTGAAGTTGAAGGTGAAGTGGTTGAAGCACTTCCCAATGCCATGTTCAGGGTTAAATTGGATAATGGTCATGTGGTATTAGCTCACATATCAGGCAAAATGAGGATGCACTATATACGAATTTTACCCGGTGACAGAGTAACAGTTGAGCTGTCGCCGTATGATTTAAGCAGAGGAAGGATAACCTATCGGTCCAAATGATAGTTAATGTTTGAGGTATAGATATGAAAGTCAGAGTTTCAGTAAAAAAGATTTGCAGTGATTGTAAAGTTATAAAGCGTCATGGTGTTGTACGTGTGATTTGTAAAAATCCACGGCATAAACAACGACAGAAGAAAAGAACAGTGAAATAATGTGAGGTAGAGGTATATATGGCACGAATTGCAGGTGTTGATTTACCAAACAATAAGCGTGTTGAAGTTGCGCTTACCTATATTTTTGGTATTGGGCCTTCATCATCAAAGAAAATTTTACAGGATGCACAGGTTAATCCTGACACTCGCGTAAAAGACCTGACTGATGAAGAGATTAATCAGTTACGAAAGATCATTGAAAAAAGCTATAAGGTTGAAGGTGATTTGCGAACCCAGATAGCAATGGATATTAAAAGGCTTATGGATATTGGTTGCTATAGGGGTATACGACACAGGCGAGGATTGCCGGTGCGGGGACAGAATACCAAGAACAACGCGCGAACCCGCAAAGGAAACAGAAAAGTATCCGTTGGAAGCAAAAAGAAGAAATAGTAAGTCAATGATAGAGGTGTACAGTGAAGCAGAAACGAACTAAGAAGCAGGAAAAGAAGAATATACCAGTAGGTAAAGCGTTCATTCAGGCTACGTATAATAATACTATTATTACAATAACTGATATGCAGGGTAATGTTGTATCATGGGCAACAGCAGGCGGAGAAGGATTCCGTGGTTCAAGAAAATCCACACCGTTTGCAGCACAGATGGCTGCAAAAGCTGCTGCACAGAAAGCAATGGATAATGCAAACATGCGGACAGTTGAGGTATATGTAAAAGGTCCTGGTATTGGACGTGAAGCAGCAATCCGTTCATTATATCAGGCTGGTTTAAATATCTCAAAGATTAAAGATATTACACCCATACCACATAATGGGTGCCGACCACGCAAACGAAGAAGAGTATAATGTGAGGTTTTAGTTTATGGCAAAGTACACAGGGCCTTTATGTAAATTATGTAGACGAGAAATGACTCCTTTAATGCTTAAAGGGAGGCGTTGTTTAACCGATAAATGTGCCATCAAGCATAAAAAGTATCCTCCAGGACCTCCCCGAAAGAGGAGAACCAAATTATCTGACTATGGTGTACAGATGCGTGAAAAGCAGAAGATTAAGCGCAGCTATATGCTTTTAGAAAATCAGTTTAAGCGTACGTTTGATGAAGCTACACGCCTTAAAGGTGTTACCGGCGAGAATATGCTTGTTCTGCTGGAACGAAGGCTTGATAATGTTGTGTATAGATTGGGCTTTGCATCTTCCCGGTTACAGGCACGACAGTTTGTACAGCATGGGCATGTAACTATTAATGGCAAGCGTGTTGATATCCCTTCTTATCAGGTTAAGGTAAATGACATTGTTGAGATCAAGGAGGATTTTAAAACCAACACAATGCTGGAAGATGCTATCAAATTGTCAAAGGCAGTGGGATCAGTTCCTCAATGGCTGGAAGTTGACTATGACAAAAGAAGTGGTAAAATAATACGGTTACCTGAACGCAAAGATATTGAGCCGATATTTAATGAACAGGTGGTTGTTGAGTTATATTCTAAGTAAGTCATGTGGTTAAGTATGTGTTTATTTATTGGAGGTAATAATGTCCCATAAAAACCTATTGAAGGGTTTTCGAAGACCATCGAAAATTGTGTTTGAACATGATGAAGTTAATCAAAATTACGGAAGATTTATTGCTGAACCTTTTGAACGAGGATATGGTTTAACTATAGGGAATTCTTTACGACGAGTTTTATTATCATCGATTGAAGGTGCTGCTATTACTGCAGTAAAAATTCAGGGCGTGCCTCATGAATTTACTGCTATCGATGGTGTAGTAGAGGATGTAACCCGTATCATATTAAATTTAAAAAAACTACGGTTTAAGTACGATAGTGAGCTGCCAAAGGTACTGCATATAGTCAAAGATGGTGAAGCAGAGCTGACAGGTGCAGATTTTGCAATAGATAGTGATGTGGAAGTGATGAATCCTGAAACTCATATTGCAACTATTGAGCGTGGTGGCAGGATTGATATGGAAGTACAGATTGAACGTGGCAGAGGCTATTTACCTGGTGAAATTAGCAAGTCAAGTGTAGAAACCATTGGCGTTATACCTATTGATGCAATTTTTTCACCTATTCGAAAAGTTAATATAAAGGTAGAAGATACGCGAGTTGGACAACGAACTGACTATGATAAATTGATTATAGAAATATGGACAGATGGTTCGGTTAAGCCTGAAGATGCACTGGCGCAGGCAGCAAAGATTATAAAAGATCATATGACCATATTTATTAACTTTGAAGAAGAAGTTGAAGAAGAGGAAGTAGCTGTTGATGAAAGCCACGATAAGCTGAAAGTAATACTGGCTAAATCAATTGATGAGCTTGAATTTTCAGTCCGTGCATATAATACATTGAAGAGCTTAGAATTGAATACACTGGAAGATGTTGTACGGAAAACTGAAGATGAACTTAAAAAATCAAAACATTTCAGCGATCAGGTATTAGCTGAAATTAAAAAGAAATTAGAAGAGCATCATTTGAGCTTAGGAATAAAGGAATAAGAGGTAGTGACATTATGAGACACCGTAATAGTGTTAGAACATTAGGGCGCTCCCATGAGCATAGAAGAGCAATGTTTGCCAATATGGTGACATCGTTGTTTCAGCATGAAAGAATAATTACGACAAAGCAGAAGGGCAAAGAATTAAAACGGATTGCTGAGCGATTGATAACAAGGGCCAAGGAAAACTTAAGCCTTACGGAAAATGAAGGTGCACGGAAACTCCATAACAAGCGTGAAGTCATGCGCCTTATTAAGAATGAAGATGTTGTAAAGAAGCTTTTTGATGATATTGCACCACGCTTTGTGACACGCCCGGGTGGTTATACCCGTATGTACTTACTTGATAGGCGTGAAGGTGATGCTGCTCAGATGGCAATTGTAGAACTGGTAGTTAAGCCAGAAACAAAGAAAAAAGATAAAAAAGAAGATAAAAAAGATGAAAATAGCAAAAAAACCACAGCATAAGCTGTGGTTTTTAATGTGATATTTATTTTAGTTTTTTCTCCAGGCGAGCTTTCTCAATTGAATGTACTAAGCTCATATTGTCATTAGCATCAACTTTAAATTCCTCGGGTATACGGTCATCATAAATAGGATCCAGCTTATTGCTTTCAAGGCCGTATTTACGCTGTATGGTGTCTAATTGATGTACTTTAACCATTTTGTGAATTTCAATCCCATATTGTTTTGCAAGACGACAAAAATCAATAACTGCAAGATATTGTTTTATGATAAATTCAAGCTCATCGTGCTTGATATTTTTTTTGCTTTTTAAGTATATTATATCCTGATTATTATAGATGTTTTTTGCTTCCTGAAGTTTTTTATAGCCATTTTTGAGATAGCGTTCAATTGTTTCCCTGTCAAAAAAAAGGTGGTATTCTTCAGGGTTATATGGTTTAATTTCTTCAACAGGATTATAGGGTTTTTGAAAATATTTTTTTAAGGTACTGTTTTTGTCATACTTTATCATAATGTCAAAGGATTGCTTTGAGGTTGAGTCCAGAATCTGCTGAGCCCTGTTAATATACAGGGTGGCAAGTGCATCGGTGAGAGTAACCAGTTCCTGTTTTACCTTATAATACTTCTGGTGTGAGCTGTCAAAATTTTGCCCGTAATATTCTTCAGAAGCATTTTGAAAAAGCGTTTGTATTTCCTGATACTTGTTTTTTGTAGTCTCATCACCAAAGTTTTCAACCATGATGCGAATCTGCCGCAGCAGTGAAAGAGTAAGGAAATAGTCATTCTGTGCTTTCACGGCAGTAGAAACAGCAAATGATGAAGCCGTGATGATAAGCACTATAATTGTGGAACACAGTATAATTAGATGCTTATGCATATCATTAACCTTCATATGATAGTCTTTTTTATTGTATCGGTAACATATGAAAACTGCTTTATGTATATTTTTATAATAGTAAATGATTTGTTTATCAGTTACTATCGCCAAAAATTTTAAGCGATAATAATTAATAAAGTAAATATTTGATTGCAAAGATACAGGTGATACTGTTACATGAAAACAATAACTGTATTTTTGTTGTGGGGATGAACGTATGGAAAATGAGGATACCAAAAAGAAGATATCATTCAGGCAGAAAAATCCCACCATATGTCCGGTATGTGGGTATGAATTTTATCGCGAGGAGATGCTGACGGGTGGTGGCAGGCTTATAGCGGGCAAATTAACCGATGAATTGCGCAGAACCTATGAAAAAAATGAAAAATGGGGAGTGATATATCCGCTTGCATACGTGGTAACGGTTTGCCCGAGGTGTCTGTATGCAGCGTATCCAAAGGATTTTCCAACACTACAGGCTGATGAAATGCAGAAGATAAACGCAACTACCAATGCACGAAAACAGTCCATTGATAAGTTTTTTGGCGGGCTTGATTTTAATCAGGATAGGGGATTGTATCATGGGGCTGCATCGTATTTGCTGGCAATGGATTGCTATTCGTTCAGGAATAAAAATGTGGCGCCGACGTTTAAAATGGCTGTCAGTGCTATACGGGCAGCATGGCTTTTTGGGGATCTGGCTAAGTTAGAGCCGGATAAGCCGTATAAAAAGATTTCGGACTTTTTTTACAAAAAGGCGTATGATTATTATTTTAAGGTGGTTGACATCATTCAAACTGGTGCTGAACCTGCTGATGCAGCAGGCAACATGGGGCCGGATATTGATAAAAATTGGGGTTATGATGGCATACTGTATATGTGTGCAATACTTACGTTGAAGGTGGGTGCAAAAGAACCTGATATAAATAAGCGGATTGAAAATTTTGAGCGCACAAAGCGCTATTTAAGCAAACTGTTTGGCAGCGGTAAGGCGTCAAAAAGTAAGCCGGGCCCGCTTCTTGACATGACCCGTGATTTATATGACAAGATGAACGAGATGCTTGACCAATGGAAAGTCGGGGAACAAGAGTGAGGTATGCGCTTATTGTACAGTATGATGGTACTGCCTACAGTGGTTTTCAAATACAGGACAATGCCAATTCCATTCAACATGAAATAGAAAAAGCATTGAAAATTTTTACACGCCAGAATGTACGGATTGTTGCAGCAGGAAGGACTGATGCTGGCGTTCATGCATTGGGGCAGGTTGTACACTTTGATCTTGATACTCACGTGCCTGCTGACAGGTTATGCATAAGCCTTAATGGGATATTGCCGGCTGATATTGCAGTAAAGAAGGCGTTTGTAGTTGATAACCTTTTCCATGCACGTTACAGTGCCATTGCGCGAGAATATCTGTATGTCATTTATAATCATCCGTACAAAAGCCCGTTTATGCGCTATCGTGCAATGTGGGTGCGTGAACCTATTGATATTGAGTTTTGCCGTAAGGCTGCAACATACTGTATAGGTGAAAAGGATTTTGCTTCATTCTGTAAAAAAACATCAGCCGAAGAAAGCACTGTGCGGTATATAGAATATATTACTGTAGAACGTATGTTTGATGATGTAGTGGTTTTTACTATCAAGGGCAATGCCTTTTTACATAATATGGTACGGATTATTGTAGGGACCATACTGTACCTGCAACACAAGGGCAAAAGCCCGGAAACAATGAAAGATATTATTGAAAGCTGCGATAGAAACTGCAGTGGACCAACTGCACCTGCATATGGATTATATTTTAAAAAGGTGTATTATTCAGAAGCGTACAATTTTTTAAACGTGTAACAAAAATAATTACATTGGTTCGTATTAGATATGAGCATTTGCCAGGTACTCTATACTGATGCTATAAAAAATAATAATTGACACATTACTACACAAAAACAATGGTAATTGAAAAAAAGAAGGATGAATACCGTGAAGTTGAAACTATATTATGCCTTCATTGCCTGTATCATGCTTTGTGTGTGCACAGATGTTTTTGCGCAGCGTAAAAAGGCTGATTATTTTTTAAAACCACAATTGGGGATATGGTTTGGTCCTGTAACACCGGTTTTTTCCACGGGTGATGATGTTGATACTGCACTGTGGGGTGGTGGATTTTTACGCTTTAATGTATTCTCACTTCCATTGAAAGTTGGTTTTGATTCTTCGTATGAGCATTTTAAATCTGAAGGTGTCAAGGAGCTTACGGTAATACCGGTATATGGCAATATATTGTGGCGACTGCCCATTGATATGCCTATTGCCTTTCAGCTTAAAGCAGGAGCAGGTAGTGCTAAGGTAACCATACAACCTGAAAATGCAAGCCAGTGGGATCCGTTAGGGATGCTTGGATTTGAACTGTCGTTTCCTGCGGGCAAATGGATTAATATAGGCCTGCGCATTGATTATCTTTTTATATATGAAGGTTACATTGAAGGTGCACGCAAAAACGGGCATATCATTAATACTGGTTTAACACTTTATCTGAATATTGGGATATAAATGAGTATGAAGAAATGGTTTTATTACATAGCATTTTTTATGGCGATAGTTCTTGTGAATGGTTGCACCGGCAACAAGCCACTGTTTGATGAATTATCCGGAAGCCGACTGACGGTGTTGTTAAAGGGAACATTTGAATCAACAAGCGATAGTAACTGTGTAAAAAGCTGGGATACTACTCTTCCTGGAACAAAAATTGATAATTCCGTCAATGATTTTATAACCGATAGCCAGGAAAGCTTTCCCACTACATTTATGGTAGATATTGCCGAGATGCGACTTGATGATGACAAAGTGGCAAATTACCGACAGGTGTTTACCGCCAGCGTGGATGACAGTGACCCGTTTTTTAACGGGCAGGGTGTGCGCCTGAAATGTGATGATGTAAAGCCTGGCAAAAGGTATAATTCAGTAAAATTATATATACGAAAGCTTGTCTTTGATAATGCAACGCAGTGGCATATTGATGCAAGTAATACAGTAGTGCAGGATGATGCTCCTGAAGTAATATTCCATGAAAAAACAGTGAAAGGCTTTGATTTTAACCAGCTTATGGTTAATACCTACTATGATTATTTAAAAGAAAATTATCAGGATATTATACGGGTATTTCCGCTGGTTATCCCCATTGATGGTGGACTTGTAGTAAATGAGGATGAAGAGGTGGTGCTTGAAATACGGCTGGTAATTAAAAATTTTATCAAGCTATACGAATATGATTTTACCAATGATGACGGATATGGAGCAGCATACCATTACTGGGCACCAAGTGATTGGTTAAGAGACGTACAACCGGATGATGTATATATTGGGGGCAATCTATTGGGTGTGGCACGGGTATACCGCAAAGATAAAGTGGCAACGGTAAGTGGGAATACTGGTGGAAATAGTGGCTATGTGATTGCCATACCTGCAAATGATGTTTATGGCAATCCGCAAACAATTGCTGATTATTTTCTTGATGATGACAATGCAGCATGGACACGGCCCACAGTTTATCCACCTGCAACACCTTCGGTGAAAGTTGGAACCGTTGAAGGCTTGTTAGATTACTATTTGCGCTATGAGCAGTATAAAATTGAATATAATACATTTGTTGATGCAGTAAATGATGGCAGTTATGAAACTTTATGGAATAATTATAATGATTATAAATGGTCACTGCTTCTCCCACCACTGGTGGCACACACAGGCACCGGGAATAATTATATTTTAACAAATGTGCCATATGGCGAGTATTTGTTTTATTTTGTGGCAGACCAAAATATTCCATATACAGGGGAAAATAATCCTTATGGCAATATGCCACAGGAGTTAGATGATTTAGATTCTATAGGTAACCTTATTGTTAATGGGGATCTTACAAACATTAATTTCTAATTATTATATATAATCATATGTTTGATATGTTCAAGGCAATACCGTTTATAAACTTCACTTAATGCCTGTTGCTATCCTGAATTGTCAAAAAAATAACATACAATAATTTTTTTCAACTTTTGGATATCTTAAATAGGTTGCATAATTTAAAATCATCATTCTGATTCACAACAAAGTCAGAACTTGCAACTTTGGGATTGCTTCGTCGCTGGGGCTCCTCGCAATGACGGGGAAAGGGATTGCCACGCACCTGCGGTGCTCGCAATGACGGAAGGGTAAGAGTCATTGCGAGTATAGCGCTTGTCCTGAGTGCTTCGACGAGCTCAGCAACCACTTGTCGAAGGGAAGCAATCCCAGTGCCACGAAAGGAGAGATTGCTTCGTCGCTGGGGCTCCTTGCAATAACGGGGAAAGAGATTGCCACGCACCTGTGGTACTCGCAATGACGGGAGGGTAAGAGTCATTGCGAGTATAGCGCTTGTCCTGAGTGCTTCGACATGCTCAGCAACCACTTGTCGAAGGGAAGCAATCCCAGTGCCACGAAAGGAGAGATTGCTTCGTCGCTGGGGCTCCTTGCAATGACGGGAGGGGTAAAAGTCATTGCAAGCCATAGGCGAAGCAGTCTTGCTGGTTTATTATACAAGACTGTCACACGTGGATAGACACAATATAAGACTTTAAAAATTAGAACAGTGCATTGGCATAAAGGGTTACAGTTAAATGTAACTGTCAAATTAACCACAGGGTAGTTGCAACACAATAAAAATGCAATACAATATTTTTTGTTGTTAATCTTTTACGCTGTTTGGATAGTTGTAATTTTTAGAAGAGCAATGACATACGCATATTCCATACTATAACCCCTTTTTTTATCATGATAAAGATAAAGAATAACTTGTTACCTATCTATTTTATGTGGCAAAAGTGCGTAGTAATTTTCTTCACCGGTGGCATATGATAGTCGACTCAATAGATGACATAAGTATTTTAGATAATAAAGGCTTGACTTATTATTATGTATGCTGGTAGAAATTTAAAGCATTGAATAATAACAAATTAGTTATTATAATTGTTTTTGTTTTAAATGTCGTTACATTACTATACCTGGAGGAATGCCGTGAAAAAGATTAGATTACTGTTTGGCTTACTGTTTATTATTTCCTGTGGCGCTTCAGTGAACCCACAATTAAAGGCAAAGGTTGATAATCAATTTGCCCAATCCGGACAAACAACGTATGCTGGCACACAAAAATTTATGAAACCAAAACCATATGCAGTTGGACAGTATGTTGTTATGGGGCAAAATTCCGATGGTAAAAAAAGTATCACGCGAATGGCAATTGTTGGAAAACAGCAAGGTGGTTGGGTTATTGAAAGTTATACAGTGTCAGAAAGTCAGGAAGGCATCATGCAGATGCTTATAGTTGGGTTGGAAAAAGTTGCAACAACGGGCAATATTGATGATCTGGATATTATATGGGTCAAAGTCAAAGATGAAAATGGACAGATCCAGACCATAGAAGGACCTATGCTTTCAATGATGAAAGGATTGTACAAAAAAGGGCTGGCAAGTGTTAGTATGAAGATTAACACGTATAAAGACGGTGGAGTAATTCAGGTGCCTGCTGGAATATTTAAAGGAACCAATGTTGTTGATACCGAATCAACCATTTTTGGCAAAAAAACTAAATCAAAAGGGTGGTATCATTATTCAGTTCCCATTAATGGAATTGTAAAAGCTGTTGATGATGATGGCAATACACTGGTATTATTACAGTTTGGATTTGATGCAAAGCCCATGTTGAAATAATAATCAGCTACATTCATTTAAACTATTATTATAGCTTATATGCTGGATAATTGATTTTGTTGCAGCATTTAGGATTTGGTGGAAATGCTATTGTAACATTTTGTGTGAAGTGTTGAAAAAAATTTTTCTGGAGGGAGCAAAATGAAATCATTAGATGGTACACATATCTATATTACCGGTGGTTCAAGTGGTATTGGATTGGCATTTGCTAAGTTAGCTGCTTCAAAGGGTGCAAACATTGCAATTATTGCACGCGATAAAAAGAAATTGGAACAGGCAAAAAAGGAAATTCACTCTTTATGTATGCACAGCAGTCAAAAAGTTGAAGCTTATTCCATAGATGTGTGTGATCCAAAAAAGCTGTATAAAGCACTTCCTGCCATGATAAAACAATCTGGCAGTCCTGATGTTTTAGTATGTGCGGCTGGTGTGGGTTTATCAAATTATTTTGAAAAGATAACAGATGATGATTTTAAAAAGATCATGGATATTAATGTCTTTGGTATATGGTATACATTGAAAGCATTTTATCCCTATCTTAAAAATAGAAATACTCACTGCGTGCTGTTATCTTCACTTGCCGGACTCATTGGCGTGTACACCTATTCGGCATATGGAACTTCAAAATTTGCAGTGTTTGGTCTGGCAGATTGTCTTAGAAGCGAGTTTAAGGAAAATGGAATTGCCCTTTCAGTAATTTGTCCCCCTGAAGTGGATACACCATTTTTGCAGGAGGAACTAAAAACTATACCGGTAAAAGCAAAACGAATTAAAAAAATTACAGGTGTTCTTTCAGCAGATACTATCGCCCAATCAATTATGAAAGCAATACTAAAAAAGAAATTCATTGTTGTTCCTGGTTTTATGAGTAAAACAACATGGTTGCTACACCGATTATTAAATGGATATGGAACACGGTTGCTTACTGATATATTGATTAAACTATGATAAAAATTGATAATCTGCTTATTGGTATAAGTTTTATAAGCGTCCTTGTGGTATCTTTATATATAGGTGTAGTCTATAAAACTGATACGTATATAGAAATTGAAAAAGAAGTTTACAGGGCGATAGTTCATAGTAATATAACCAGACTTCATAAAGTTCCAATACTGTTATACCATAACATTGATGGGAAAGGCCCCTATTCTCTTCCTTTTGATAAACTAAAAAACCAGTTTATACAATTGCAGAACAATGGTATTAAGGTAATATCCCTGCAACAATTGGAATCGCATATTGATGAACATAATCCGTTTGGTGAAAAGGTTATATCAATAACCTTTGATGATGGATATTACTCCATGTATACCATGTTAATGCCATTGGCCCGTTCTATGAACTATCCAATAACTCTATTTGTATATATAGACACCATTACGCAGGGTGGGTCAAAAAGTTTGACGTGGAAAATGTTACATATACTGCAGAAAAATAATATTGATATACAATGCCATTCTCATAGTCATGCAGATTTAGTAAAACTATATAACCAGGGAACAATTGATAGCAGATATGCATTGTACAGGGAAATTTACCTTTCCAGAAAGGTTTTGGAATTATATCTCAATAAAAAAATTGTTTATTTTGCATTTCCGTATGGTAGGTATTCGGCTGAATTAACGGAGTTATGCAAAGATGCAGGCTATAAACGGGTTTTCTCTACTGATTATGGCCCCAATATAGTTACAAGAGATAATTTTTGTTTACGAAGGCACCATGTTAAAAGCAGTTATTCAGATGAAAAAGTTTTATCGTTAGCATGGTAAAAAAATTGTTGACAATTATTTATTAAAATTAAAGCTATAATAAGGTTACTGTTTGCTTATAAATAAGAAAACTTCTAAAACTTTTTTTGAATGTTTCCTTGTGGGCACAATGTAATAGAATAAAACTGCTTTCTATTATATGAATAATTGTGGAAGAAAGCATTATTGAGAGGTGCCCATAATTTTCTATACATATAATCTCTATAGTAAGCCAACCCCACGAGTGGTTGTTATAAAAAATGATATGTACAGGATTGATCTGTTATGGGTACAAAGAAATTACTACTTGTTTTTTTTGTTATTATTACCACATTAACATTTGCCAATGAGCTTTATTTCATAGATAATGAACATATACAGCGTTATAATGGTAAAAGTGGAAAATGGGTGGAAGTTAGCACTGTAAAACAGCTGAAGGTTTATGCTGAGCAGTTTGGTACAAGTATTGATGAAGTATATGCAATAAATACTATTAATGAAAAAAAGTTTAAAAGATCGTATGTTTTTATCCCTTATTCTGATGCCTATATTCAAATGTTGATGGAAAAAGGCATTTCCCTGCAGTCTGTAAATATTTCATATAATGAATTTATATGGCCAATTGGCGATCCTGAAAAAATAACTTCTGGACTTGGAAGACGCTGGGGAAGATTTCATCCTGGTGTGGATATCCCTGCGCCAAAAGGCACTCTGGTACGTGCTGCTATGGAAGGCAAAGTAATTTATGCAGGATATTGTGGAAATTACGGCAATGCCATTACACTTGAACACCGAGATAATTATATCACCCGCTATGCCCATAATTCAGTGTTACTGGTAAAAGTTGGTGATTATGTACAAAAAGGCCAGGTTATTGCTCTAGTAGGAAGTACAGGTCGCTCTACCGGCAATCATTTGCATTTTGAGATTCGTTGTGCTGATATACCGCTAAATCCACTTGATATGTTGCCTGAAAAAAATCTCATTATCATGAAAAACCCAAAGTAATGTGATACATTTTTTCTATGGCTCACCGTATTGATCTACATATCCATTCTTGCTATAGTGAGGATGGTGATTATACTGTTGATTTTATCTTTGAACTTGCAAAAAATGCAGGTTTATCCACAATCAGTATTACCGACCATGATTCAATAGAATCCATACCCGATGCGTTGAATGCTTCAAAAATATATGGAGTGGAGTACATCCCTGGAGTTGAATTAACAACAATTTATGAAGATGGCTCGCAGCAGCATATTCTGGGTTATTATATACATGATAATCCACACTTGAACGCGACACTAAAAAGAATAGGACAGTTCAGGTGGGAGATAGCAAAAAGAAGAATTAACAAATTGCGTGAAATTGGCTTTACAATGAATGAAGATAATGTGTGGAAAAAGGCAAATAATCGTCCACCAACAGGTACTGCTATCATGCTTGAGGTGTTTGATAATCCTGAAAACAGAAATGATGAGCGCTTACAGGAATATTTTGAAGGGAAAAAATCTGATAATAGATTAATGTTTTTTTATAGAGAATATTTAGCTGAAAATATGCCTGCCTACGTACCATTTGTATCTATTCCTACAAAAGAAGGTATTGATGTAATTAAGGCCTCAGGTGGTATACCGGTACTTGCTCATCCAAAGTTTGTTAATGGGCAAGAGCACCTGCAAAAAATTGCTTCTATGGGCATCATGGGTATAGAAGCTATCTCCTCATATCACACTAAACAGGAAATTGCATATTTTCAGGAATTTGCTGTGAAACATAACCTTGTTATAACTGCAGGATCTGATTTTCATGGTCCAACATCAAAGCCTAAGGTTTTATTAGGTGGCATAGAGGGGAATGAGTATTATTTATTGGAAGAGTTGAAAAAATTGCATAACAAACATAAATGAACATGTATACCATGTATGGGGCTGTCTCAAAACAAACCGTGGTGCTCGCAAAAATGTGAGTGCAATGTCATTGCGAGCGTAGCGCCTGTGCTGAGTGCATCTACAAGCTTGGTAACCACTTGCCGAAGGGAAGCAATTCCAGTGTTATGAAAGACGAGATTGCTTCGTCACTTCGTTCCTCGCAATGACGCAGGTGTACAGTAATTACAATGAGGTGTCTTTTGGGACACCCTCATACATATTTAATTATTTTGTTGTTTGTGGTACCTCTAATTTGAATTCATTTATAATATCACTGTCTTTGGGGAAATTTTGTAAAATTTCTTTTTCTTCTTCCGGTGTGCCATAATATGCCCAGTTACATAACTGGCCAATTAAGCCCTTAATTTCTTCATCAAGATTATTATATATAAAGATTATATTGGCACCTGATTTATATCCCCAGTTAAAACCATCAGCACTGTTGACCATAAATATTTCAGTAATGCCATCACCATCACTATCTTCTGCATAGTAATGCTTTTCATCAATAGTCTTGCCACTTACCGTTATCTTGTATTTAGTAGGTGTTTCAGGTGCGTTAAGGTATGCAGGTATGGGGAGTGGTGTACGGGTTACAATAAGGCCTGATTCCTTGCGATCTACCATAAGCTTTTTAAATATTTCTACGTGTTTTTTGATAAAAGCATTGCGGACATTTAAAAAGAATGTACCAAAGTTTTTGGATACAAAATCTTCGCTGAAATTTTTCAAAAGCTCAACTTTGCGATCAGTAATCCGTACATAATCGGGTTTATTATTGATTTTATTTTCCCATAAATCGCCTACTAATTTTGTTTCCATTTCTAAACGTAGACGATTGTTGGCAACTATGTCAGGGTTGTCGTATCCATCCTGTATAAGATAAATTTTTCTTTCTTTAACTATTAAGAGAGCAGAAAAAGAATTGTCCAGGTTTGGCGATATCTGTTTCTGAACATGTTGATATGCTATTCTATCTTCGTTATATCGTGATATATCTTCGATTATTATAGGTTTAAAATTGAAGTCGATTGCAATACTTGCAGTTGCACATAGCAGTATAAACACCAATACAAAAAAATTCCTTTTTTGTAAAATTAACATATATTCCTCCATCCCTGTAAGTAATAAAATTATACTATTTGCTCAGGCTGAACGCTTACGCAATATTGCTAGATAACAATTGGGATATAAAATATCTGAATAAAATATTTTTGTCAAACACTAATTATTCCTAAATGTGGAAATTTGAATAAAATATAAAAATAGTGTACACCCCCG